>CAZXDE010000009.1:20065-24673 GCA_964639515.1 uncultured Thermodesulfovibrio sp. | reverse complement strand
CCTTGAAATTTAAGTTGAAACCAGAGGTGTTTCTTGGCGTGGGTTCCCAGATTGCACTGACATCAGACAGAGAGTTTGACACACGGGCACTTCTTCAGATAGACGCAGCATGGTGAGCAGGTCTGTGCTCAAAGAGCTGTAATCAGGCAGTCTGTTCCATGCCGAAAATCAGGGAGCTTTTCCGTAGAAGAGTGTATAATGGAAGGATATAAATCCTTTTGATGGAGGTGTTATGAGAGACACAAAGATTGTGTTGTCAGACAGTGAGATCCCTTCCAAGTGGTACAACATCATGGCGGATATGCCGAACCTTCCGGGTCCGCCGCTGCATCCGGCTACAAAACAGCCCATTGGCCCTGATGACCTTGCTGCAATCTTTCCCATGTCGCTTATTGAACAGGAAGTGTCGACAGAGAGATGGATAGATATACCGGAGGAGGTTTTGAATGCCTATGCCCTCTGGAGGCCGAGTCCCCTGTACAGGGCCCGCAGGCTCGAAGAGGCACTCGGCACGCCTGCAAAGATATATTACAAGTATGAGGGGGTAAGCCCTGCAGGCAGCCATAAACCCAATACATCCATACCCCAGGCATACTACAACAAAGAGGCCGGTATAAAGAGGATTGCCACAGAGACGGGTGCCGGTCAGTGGGGTTCTGCAATGGCACTGGCAGGAAGCCTTTTTGGTGTGGAAGTTACTGTTTACATGGTGAAGGTGAGTTATAACCAGAAGCCTTACAGAAGGATAGCGATGGAGACCTGGGGGGCCACTGTCCATGCAAGTCCTACAGCTATCACGCAGGCAGGAAAAAAGATACTTGAGGCAGACCCGGACTGTCCGGGCAGTCTCGGGATAGCCATTTCAGAGGCGGTTGAGGATGCAGCAAACCGTAGTGATACGAATTATGCCCTCGGCTCGGTGCTTAACCATGTGCTCCTGCACCAAACGGTAATAGGGCTTGAAACAAAGAGGCAGTTTGAACTCATAGGCGACTATCCTGATATCATCATCGGGTGCTGCGGCGGGGGGAGCAACCTTGCAGGTGTGAGCTTTCCATTTCTCCGGGACAAGATAAACGGAAAAGAGCTGAGGGTGATGGCCGTTGAGCCTGAATCGTGCCCGACTCTGACAAAGGGTGAGTTCAGGTATGATTTTGGTGACACTGCCGGGCTGACTCCACTTTCAATGATGTATACCCTCGGACATGATTTTATGCCTCCCGGCATACATGCAGGCGGACTCAGGTATCACGGGGACGCCCCCCTGCTGTGCCAGCTCTATCACGACGGTTTGATAGAGGCAAAGGCATATCCACAGACACCGGTTTTTGAGGCAGCACTGCAGTTTTCCCGTACAGAGGGTATAATTCCTGCTCCCGAGACCGCCCATGCCATAAGGGCTGCCATTGACGAGGCGTTGCTCTGCAAGGAAGAGGGGAAGGAAAAGACCCTGCTCTTTAATCTCAGCGGTCACGGTTATCTCGACCTCCAGGCGTATGCAGACTACCTTGCGGGTAAACTGACTGATTATGAATACCCTGAAGAGAAGATAAAAGAAGCCCTTTCGAAGTTGCCCGTGATTTAGGTTTAAAGGGCGTCGGCCGTTACTGAAGGATCGTCTGAACGAAGAGGTTTATATTATGTATGTGTTGCAGGGTAAGTTACAAATATCCTGCAACACATTGAGTCTGCTTGCACGTTCAGTACGACTGATATCCCGGTTTATTTTCCGATACAGAACTGACTGAATATCCTGTTCAGGATATCCTCTGTTGTAGTCTCGCCGACAATCTCTCCCAGCCTGTCAAGGCCGTCTCTCAGTTCAAGGGCCGTTATCTCGTAGGGCATTCTGTTTTTGATGGCCTCTGATGCCCTTGATAGTAATTCCGTTGCCTGGTCAAGGGCGAGTTTATGCCTCAGGTTTGTTATCATGACCCCGTCGGAAGATGAACCGCCTTTAAATATCCGGGACTCTACCTCTTTCTTCAGGGAGTCTATCCCGGCGCCTGTTTTAGCCGATATCCTGATTATGGGTAGGTCTTCAGCAAAGATGTCTTCCTCTACTGAATGGGGCAGGTCTGCCTTGTTAAGGACAATAATGCTTTTTCTGTCCCGTATCTTTTCAATAATGCTGAAGTCTTCATCTTTCAATGGGAGGTTTATATCAAACATTGCCAGCACTAAATCCGCACCGTCAATAGCCATGAGGCTCCTTCTGACCCCTTCGCTTTCAGCAAGGTTGTGGGTCTCCCTGATGCCTGCTGTATCCATTATCCGCAAGGGCAGACCGTTTATGTTCAGGCACTCCTCGATGACATCCCTTGTTGTGCCGGGAAGTTCCGTTACAATCGCCCGCTCTCTTTCAATGAGGGCATTGAGGAGGGAAGATTTTCCGACGTTCGGTCTTCCGATAATCGCCACGGACAGGCCCTCACGGAAGAACCGGGCTTCATCGTATGTTGAAGAGAGTTTCCTGAGTTGCAGGATGACCTCATCCGTTTTCCTGCTCAGGTCAGTCCTGGTCTGCAGGTCCAGCTCCTCTTCCGGGAAGTCAATATACGCCTCAATGTGTGCACATATTCCCACAAGGGTATCTTTCGTGGAGGTTATCTTTTCAGAGAGTGCTCCGGAGAGTTGTTCAATGGCGAGTCTCCTGCTCTTGTCCGTCTTTGCCCTTATCAGGTCGATTGTTGCCTCTGCCTGGGAGAGGTCTATCCTGCCGTTCATAAAGGCCCTGAATGTGAACTCTCCCGGCTCTGCAAGCCTTGCACCTTCCTTTGCAGTTAGTTCAAGAACCTTTCTCAGCGGTAGCATTCCCCCATGGCAGTTAATCTCCACTACATCTTCCCTGGTATAGGAGTGTGGTGCCCTCATAACCGACAGCAGCACCTCATCAATATGGGCGGTGTTTTCAGGATTGGTGATATACCCGTAAAGTATGGAGTGGGTGCGGGCTTTTGCGGGCGATTTTCCTTTGGGTGAGCAGAAAATCCCGGAAGCAATATTTATTGCATCTTTCCCGCTTAATCTGACTATACCTATCCCGCCCTCACCTGAAGGGGTGGAGATGGCGACTATGGTATCTTCAAGATTCATATTTGGAAAATTCCGAGGATCGGTTATCTGTTTTTAGTAATCGTGACAAGAGATGGATAAAATGATGGGGTGAGCGATGGGACTCGAACCCACAACCGCTGGAGCCACAGTCCAGTGCTCTAACCATTGAGCTACGCTCACCATAATAAAACGGTCATTACTTTCAGACCATGATTATTTATATTTTATCAGAAATAGCCTGTATTTTGCTAATAGTGGTGCGCCTGGGAGGATTTGAACCCCCGCCCCACTGATTAGAAGTCAGTTGCTCTTTCCTGCTGAGCTACAGGCGCATTTGATTGCCTTTTAAGAGTCTGCGTATAAAATCGATTTTTCTATCTGTTGTTCCGGCTTAAATTCAGAATGGTCGGGGCGAGTGGATTCGAACCACCGACCCCCTGCTCCCAAGGCAGGTGCGCTAACCAGGCTGCGCTACGCCCCGAACATTTAAGCCTACTAAAAAATGCTGTGAAATGTCAAATTGAGCTCAGGGAGTCAATAGAAACTTCCTCCGGAAATTTGTATAATAAAACTAAGGATTAAAGAAATCTCCTGTAACTTCCGATATAGTATCAGAGGAGGTCGAGATGGAACAGGTTACGGAAAGGATAGACCCGGAAAGGTTTTTCAGGTATTACATCGTAAAGGTCTGTGAGGAGGCCAGTGTTGATACAAGGGAAAAGTTCTTACAGATAGAGTACCTTTCAAAAATGCTGACCGGTTTTGTTGATCCTGAAAAGTATTTTGACGACTCCGGAGACCTTGTAAGGGTTATAGACGTCCTGAAAGAAGAAGCTGAAAAGACACAGATATCTATTAATGCATACAAAAAGGCAGCAGACAAGATACTCTTCTATCAGAGTTTTTATCCTGAAGCATTTAAGAGGCGTCTCCTGAGCTTGAGTTTTTATTCAGGTGCTGCAAGGATGTTTTACAGAATTGTGGGTAATTACAGAATTCCCGTTTGTGGTCTTATCTCAATGGAATATTCTCTCTGGAACTTTATACTCAGGTCAACACATCAACGTTATTTCTTCTGAGTGATTGAGATAGTACATATGCGGTCCCGGAAGTGTTGTTCCGGGACCGCTTTCAGGTCTTCTTCTTCCGGAAGTCTACCTTGACAACTTTTGACGGCTTTTCCTTCCCGGTGGTTGACTCAACGGCGGGTTTCGGCCCTATGTCCGTCAGACATAAAAATTGTGAGTTCAGCTCGGGACAATAGACCCCCATTATATGTTCTGCCGGGACAATACAGTGCTGTGGGGTTGTTCCAAAGACGAGCCTGGCATCAATACCGAAATCATCCCACTGAAATTGCATCCCCTTGTTAAAGACCAGGATAAGTCCCTTCTCCTCCTCTTCAGGGAGAAAGCCCCTGTTACCGATAATCACATTTTCAGCATTTCTGACAACAACAAAGACCCTCCCGGAGAGATCGAGGAGTTCATAAAAGATGTGTCTCTTTAATTCATTCAGTCTGATTCCTTTTTCCATTCTGTTTTCCTTTTT
>CAZXDE010000009.1:0-19965 GCA_964639515.1 uncultured Thermodesulfovibrio sp. | reverse complement strand
TGTGTCTCTTTAATTCATTCAGTCTGATTCCTTTTTCCATTCTGTTTTCCTTTTTTAAGTTGAAAAATGACTGACTTAAACCACAGAGACACAGAGAAAAAAGAGAACCTTACTCTCAGCAACCAAAAAAACTACCCGGAGCTTATAGTTTCTTGTAATTATTCTGTCTGTCTCAGTGCCTCAGTGTCTCTGTGTTTATTAACCTGTAAAATCAACATAGGTGACAGGCTATTTTTCTGTCTCCAGTGTCTCTAAGCTCCGGTGTCTCCTTGCTGCATAATGATACTTTTTTCGGACATCTTGGATAGAAGAGACAGCCTGAAGGTGATTCGGCCATTTCCGGGATGCTGTTGAAGGCTTTCACGAATTTGTCCTTCCTCTTTTCGGTTATCTCCTGTTGTGTAACCCTTACCCTGGGTATGGCATTCAGGAGCATTTTAGTGTAAGGGTGCTGCGGGTCCTGAAATATCTTTTCAGCATCCGCCTCTTCAACGATTTTTCCCAGATACATAACTGCCACCACATCGGCAAAGTAATAAACCACATTCAGGTCATGACTTATGAATATGAATGACAGCTTTTTCTCCTTTTTAAGGTCACCGAGCAGGTTGATTATCTGGGCCTGTATTGAGACATCAAGGGAAGATAAAGGCTCATCTGCCACAATCAGCTCAGGCGACAGGGCCAGTGCACGTGCTATACAGACCCTCTGCCTCTGTCCCCCGCTGAATTCATGGGGATAACGGTTCATGTGTTCAGGCTTTAGTCCGACGGTTTCAAGAAGCGCTGCAATACGGTCCTTAAGTTCTTTTTTGCGTGCGATATTGTGGATAATCAGAGGTTCGGAGAGGATGGAGAATATCTTCATCCTTGGATTCAGTGATGCAAAGGGGTCCTGAAAAATCACCTGGACAGCCCTCCTGAAGTTTTTTAGTTCCCTGACGCCGGCTTTCTGGATATTATTACCCTTGAAGAAGACCTTTCCCTTAGTGGGTCTGAGCAGTTGCAGTACGAGTCTTGCAAATGTTGATTTTCCACATCCACTCTCACCAACAATAGCAAAGACCCTGTTCGAATCAACGGATATGCTCACTCCGTCCAGGGCTTTTAAGGTCTTTGTCTTACCAAAGCTGCCTGCCTTGATTTTGAAGTATTTTTTGAGATTTTCCGTCCTTAGTATTTCCATATTAACCCTGCCGGATAACATCCTCCACCCTGATGCACCTGACGAGATGGTCCTGCTCTATCCTGTGCAGGGGTGGTTCTTCGAGGTCACATACAGCAGTCCTGTATGTGCACCTTGTTGAGAACTTGCAGCCGGGGGGCAGTTCGTCCAGATCCGGGACCGATCCCGGGATCGGCTTTAACTGGGTATTCCTTGCCACCGGAAGGGACTGAATCAGGCCAAGAGTATAAGGATGGGCGGGTTTCCGGAAGAGTGTGTCAACAGGAGCTATCTCCACGATCCTGCCGGCATACATGATGGCCACCCTGTCGGCATTTTCAGATATGATTGCAAGGTCATGGGTAATAAGCAGGATGGACATTCCCCGTTCCTCCTTGATATCAATCAGAAGGTTGAGTATCTCCGCCTGAATCGTTACATCAAGGGCTGTTGTGGGCTCATCGGCTATCAGCAGGGAGGGATTACACGCTACAGCCATTGCTATCATCACCCTCTGACGCATACCCCCCGAGAGCTGGTGCGGGTAGTCCTTTATCCTGTGTTCAGGCGATGGTATATGGACGAGGCGAAGTAGTTCCACTGTCCTCCCGGTTGCCGCTTTCCCTGAGAGCCCTTCATGTGTTGTCAGGACCTCCGATATCTGGTACCCAATAGTAAAGACAGGGTTCAGGGATGTCATTGGTTCCTGAAAGACCATTCCCATCGCTTTTCCCCTTATAGAGCGTAGTGTGGATTCATCAAGATTCAGGATATCCGTCTCTTTGCCGCTCGTCGGAAGACTGAAAAGTATCTTTCCCGTGGCATAGGCAGTGCCTGGAAGCAGACCCATGATTGACAGTGCTGTAATGCTTTTACCGCACCCGCTCTCTCCGGCAAGACCAAAGGTTTCCCCGGGCCTGATGTCAAGTTCGAGGCCGGAGACAGCCGCAAGGGGATTGTCTTTTTTTCTGAAGAAGATGTTGAGGTCCTTTATTCCCAGGAGGGGTGAGTCTGTAACAGCGGTTATAGGCCGTTTGCCGTCGGCAGCCATAAAGTCTATTTTTTTTCCTCTTTTCTTATAAGATGGAGATAATTTTTTGCCTCTTGCAGTTTCGGATTTTTCTCGAATGCCTTTTCCCATTCCTCAATTGCGAGCCCCGTTAGACCCTTCATGTAGTAAGTGATCCCGAGCTGTACCCATGCCTGACCGTAAGCAGGATTGATCTCCTTGGCTGAATTGAAATGTATTATCGCCTCTTCGTACCGGTCCTTGTTCCTGAGGGCAATGCCGAGTTTTGTGTGTACATCCGGAAGCCTTGGAGAGAGTTTCAGGGCCTTGCGGTATTCTTCTATTGCATCCTCATCCAAGCCGAAATCAAAGTAGATATTGCCAATCTTGAAATGTTCATTTGCAAGCTTGCCGGCAACAAAGGGATCAAGTCTTCCAGGTGTTGGATGGGCTATCTGGGCTGCAATGGAGAATATCTCCTGTGCTTTCCTAAATTCACCGAGGTCATTATACGTGATGGTAAGATTCAGTGACGCCTCTGTGTAGCGCGGGTTCAGTTGCAGGGCTTTTTCAAAATAATCTACCGCTTCGTTCAGTTCTCCTTTCAGATAGGAGATAACCCCGAGGTGATTCAGTATGTCTGCATACTCGGGCCTTCTCGTCAGAACCTCTTTTAAGATTGGTTCTGCTTCAGAGTATTTCCCTTCCTCAAATAGCCGGTTACCCTCATTATAAAGTTCTTCAAGCTGTTCGTTCACAGTTATCCCTTTTGAGGCCTTGAAATGCATGAATATCAGGTCCGGGTTCTTTTAGGGGATGCCTTCCCGCTTCTTAAAAGTATAGGGACTCAAAAGATTTTTTGTCAAGATTCTGTCCGTCTTATTGACATATAAGGATAATTATTGATACCCTATGCTTAGGGGTCTGATTTAATAATATTATGGTTAACGGCAGGATAAATGACAGATAAGTCTGAAGTATTCAGAGAAGCACAGAAATTTCTTTCAAAAGGTCAGATAGATAAGGCTATCTGGGCATGGCAGGAGTATGTCAGCCAGAATCCGGATGGCAATATATATAATACCATAGGGGACCTCTGTCTTAAGAGCGGAAACCGGTCTCAGGCAATTGAATGCTTCCATAAGGCGGCTGAATATTTTAAGGATGAAGGTTTTATAACCAAGTCGCTGGCCCTCTATAAAAAGATTCTTAATATTGATTCCCTTGACCCGAAGGCATTGTTTTTTATCGGCAGACTGAATGAGGAAAAGGGTCTGATAACCGATGCCATCAAATATTATCTTGCCTCTATTGATGCCTATATCAAACATGGAATCAGGGATGAACTCATACCCATATGTGAAAGAATAATTAATCTTGCACCTTCCAACCTCTCCTTAAGGGTAAAGCTTGCGGAATATCTTCAGAAAGAGGGCTACATTGAAGAGGCAGCCAGAAAATATCTGGATGTAGGAAGGATATCCGACGAAAAGGGTGATGTAGCCAAGGCAAGGGACTATTATGAGAGGTCGTTTGAGCTCTATCCACGGCAGGAAGTTATCTATAAACGCCTGGCTGATTTTTATATTTCTCAGGGGCTTATGGAAAACGCAAAGGAACTCCTTGCCAAGGGGATTGAGTTGTATCCCGACAATATGCAAATACAGCTCCTCTATTCAGAGCTGCTCCTGAAAGAAGGAGACCTTGGCACTGCAAAGGATATTCTTTTAAAAGTTCTCTCCACTTGTCCGGAAGGCTCAGGAGACGAGGTTGCCGTTGAGGCGAGCAGGCTTCTTGGAGATATCTATTTTAAAGAGGGTCAAAAAGAACTTGCCTGGAGTAGTTATAAGATAGTGTTGGATGACTATCTTCAGAAAGGGTTATATGAGGAGTCCGCAGGATTTCTTAAGAACTTCAGGGACATAGCCCCGCTTGAGTGTTCGGAAAAGCTTATTGAGGTTTACAATGGAGTCGGTAAAGAGGATGAGCTTTTTGATGAACTCTTAACGCTTGCCGGGATACAATCAGGACAGGGGGCACTGGAGGATGCGTTTACCTCTTACATTGAAGCGAAGAAGATCAGGCCTGATTCTGAAGTCGTACTCTCCAGGATAGCGGAACTGGAGGAGAAACTCGGCATTGCTTTTCCATCCGACTCGGAAGAGAAAGCAACTGATGATAAGCTTGTTGATGTGGATATCTTTTTAAGATATGGCCTGATGGATGAGGCCGTGGATATCCTGGAAAAACTGAAGGTTGAAGAACCTGAGAACATAGAAGTTCATAAAAGGTTAAAAAATATCTATCTGGAGATGAATGATAAAGAGGGGGTAGTGACTGAATGTCTTATTCTTGCCAAGATACATGAAAAAGAGGGACGATTGGAACATAGGGAGCAAGCACTGAAAGAGGCATTTGAGGTAGATCCGGAGGATCCAAGGCTCATGGAACTCTCTAGTGCCACAGAAGAAGTTAGCGTTCCACCGTCTCCGGATTCCGAGTTTGAAGGGGCAGGGGTTATAAGATTTGAAGACGAGACCGAATCACCGGAGGCAGCGACTGAGATGGCGGAAGTACTTGAGACTTCGGTAGGAACACCATCGATTGAGGATTTTAAAGACGACCTGTCAGAGGCAGAGTTTTATCTGCGTCAGGGTCTATATCAGGAAGCCCTTTCAGCATATATCCGCGTACTTGAGGCATTTCCTGACAATGAAGAGGTTTTGGCAAAGATCTCGGATATCAAAAACAGGATTTCTGCAGTAGAGCCTCCTGTTCCAACAAAGCCGGAGGATGATAGCAAGAGTTTCTCAGAAGATATGCCCCCTGATATTGTATCTGAAACAGGGCCTGTCACAGGTGGAATCATTACTGAAGAACCTGTTGAGGAGGATGTGCCTGAACCAAACCTTGATAGCGAGGTGCTTGAGATATTTGAAGAATTTAAACGGGGGGTTTCCGAGGAACTTGAGGACGAAGATTCGGAGACTCATTATAATCTCGGTATAGCCTATAAGGAGATGGGGCTTATTGATGATGCCATAAAAGAATTTCAGACTGCAAAGAAAGATCCGAACAGAAAGGTACAGGCTGCAAGCTTGCTTGGGCTTTGTTTTATGGAGAAGGAACTCTATCCCCTTGCCATTGACGCCTTTAAGGAGGCGGTAAATAATATAGAACAGAGGGACGAGGCCTATTGGAGTACAAAGTTTGAACTCGCAGATGCATATGCGAAAAACGATGATATTGAAAAGGCCCTGGAGATATATGTCAAGATTTACGGATGGGATTCGAAGTTCAGAAATATTGGCGAAAAGGTAACTGCCTTGAAAGAAAGGTTGAGTGTTGATAAATCGGAGGCTGCAGTAATAGAGGATACTTTCAAACAGGGGAAAGACAGGATTTCGTACTTGTAATTGGTACCGGACAGAGTGTAGTATAATAATATAAATCCTGATTGTATTGAGGCAAAACCTTCTGAGAAATAGTATATTATGGATTATCTTAGATACTATAAGCTTAAAGAGCATCCCTTTTCAAATGTTGTTGACAACAAGTTTTATTATAACAGTGTCCAGCATTCCGACGCCCTTAACAAGTTAAAATATGCGATGGACAGCAAGAAAGGGCTTGCAGTGGTTATAGGGGATATCGGGACGGGAAAGACCACACTTGCAAGGAGATTGCTTGAGGAACTTGACGAGGAGCACTTTGAGGCAACCCTGCTTGTGGTGATTCACTCTGCCGTCAGTTCAGACTGGTTGCTCAAGAAGTTTGCAATACAGTTTGGAGTGGAAAAGGTGAAAGAGGATAAAGTGGAGGTGCTTGGCCAGATATACAGGCGGCTGCTGGAGATTAACGAGTCAGGAAGGAAGGCTGTGGTCTTGATTGATGAGGTGCAGATGTTGAATTCCGGAGAGATAATGGAGGAGTTCAGGGGGTTGCTGAATATGGAGATGGCTGATGGCAAGATGGCGAACTTTGTCTTTTTCGGTCTCCCCGAACTTGAAGATGTGCTTGCGCTGGATGAGCCTCTGCAACAGAGGGTCGCTATGAGAATCAGGCTTCATTCCCTTTCTGAAAACAACACCATCGATTATATCCGTTACAGGTTGCATGTTGCCGGCTCTGACGATATATTCACTGATGAGGCCCTGTCTATGGTCTATTATTTTTCGAGGGGAATTCCAAGACTTATCAACACGATCTGTGACAATGCACTTCTTGAAGGTTATCTGATGAAGAGAGAAAAGATCGATGGAAGTCTTATGGATACCGTAGCTGTAGACCTTGGGTTGAAATCCGAAACATAAGGAATCAAGATTCCGGTTCCTGTATTCGGGAATTATTGATGTAAGGCAGATTCTATGGCCTCATGTATATCCCCCACCCCCGTCACCTGTAATCCTGTATTGAGTTTGAGCCTTTTCAGGTTGCTCTCAGGTATGATTGCCTTTTTAAACCCTATTTTTTCGCCCTCGTTAAGCCTGGCCTCAGCCTGATTTACTGCCCTTATCTCTCCGGAAAGTCCAACCTCTCCGAAGACGAAGAGGTCATTGGGCAGGGGGATTTCCCGCAGAGAGGATGCTATGGAGAGGATGATGGGGAGGTCGGTCGCGGGTTCCGCTATCCTGAGACCCCCAACTACATTTACATAGATATCCGTGAGGCCGAGGTGCAGGCCGCCTATTTTTTCCAGGACGGCTATAAGGAGGTTGACCCTTTGACTATCAACCCCGATGGATGTCCTCCTGGGGACACCGAATGTGGTGGGTGAGACGAGTGCCTGAATCTCGACTATCAGCGGTCTGGTACCCTCTATTGTTGCAGTGGCTACGGAGCCGGCTGCATCGGCAGGCCTTTCCCTCAGGAAAAGCTCCGAGGGATTTTCTATTTCCATTAGGCCTGAATCGCTCATCTCGAACACGCCTATCTCGTTTGTTGAACCGAAACGGTTCTTGACCGTTCTCAGAATCCTGAATGAATGTGACCTGTCTCCTTCAAAGTACAGGACCGTATCAACGATATGTTCAAGTACCCGTGGCCCTGCTATTGCCCCCTCCTTTGTAACATGGCCTATAATAAAGGTCGGAATATTATGTTTTTTTGCAAAGATCATCAACCTTGCAGAGCACTCCCGTACCTGACCTACTGTGCCGGGGGACGATTGGAGTTCCTCGCTGTAGGTCGTCTGTATGGAGTCAATGACCACAACGGCCGGCTTTGTGTACTTTATTACCCCAAGAATCATATCGAGAGAGGTTTCGGAAAGGACAAGGATATTGTCGGAGTCAATTCCGAGTCTCGAAGCTCTTAGTTTTAACTGTGAGGCGGATTCCTCCCCTGATATGTAAAGGCACTTTTCGCTCCCGTCCCTGAGCAGTTGAGCCATTGCCTGCAGTATCAGGGTTGATTTGCCCACCCCCGGGTCACCACCAATAAGTACAACCGACCCCGCTACTACGCCGCCCCCGAGAACCCTGTCCAGTTCTCCAATGTGTGTTGATATCCGGTTGTCGGTATTGAGAATGATCTCTGAGAGGGGTGTCGGGCTTGTTGCCGGGAAGGACTTGTTACCACCTGATTTCCTGCCTGTGACCTCTTCAACAAAGGTATTCCAGGCAGCACAGTCAGGGCATTTCCCAAGCCATTTCAGGGATGTATACCCACAGGCCTGGCATGTATAAACTGTTTTTGTCTTGCTCATCACTCCATGCCTCCCGGTTAAACCCCGAGCATCCCCATGCCGCTGCCTATATGATAGGCCTTTCCGAGGGCATCAACTACAAACTCCTTTGCCTTCCTTGATGCCTCAAGGGCTGAATTACCAAGTGCGAGGTATGCGGTTAGCGCAGAGGTAAAAGCACAGCCTGTACCATGGTATTCTCCTGCAAGTCTTTCCGACTCAATGCGGTGAAACTCCGTGCCGTCATAGTAGAGGTCAATCACCACATCCGTCTTGTCCTTTGAAGGAGAAATACCGGTGGCGGAGAAATGTCCTCCTGTTATAATCACTACTTCCGGCCCAAGAGTTTTGATCTTTCCGGCGGCCTCGTATAATGAGTCAATTCCCTCAATATTGATTCCGCTCAGGAGGGATGCCTCGTATATATTCGGGGTTATAATGGTAATTAAAGGAAATAGAACCTGCATCATCTTCTCAACTGTCCCCGCTTCAATGAGGGGCTTACCTGAAGAGGATACCATTACAGGGTCGACCACAACCTTTATGATCCCGTATTTTTTAAGTGTCCCTGATACCGTTTCCACTATTGAGCTGCTGTAAAGCATACCTGTCTTGAGTGCATCCACCCCGACATCTTCAAGCAGTACCTCAAGCTGCTCTCTTACTATACCGGGTTCAACAGGATGGATGGATTTGACAGCCGCAGTATTTTGTGCTGTAATTGATGTAAGTACAGAGAGGCCATGTACTCCTATACGGTGAAAAACCCTGATATCAAGCTGTGCCCCTGCACCGGAGGTTGGGTCAGAGCCGGCTATGGTGAGGGCAGTCTTCATATGGTCAGAGCTTTACCTCAATAAATACCCTGCTCCTGAGGGAACGAAGGTAGTTTTTGAGAGACTTCCTGAGTTTTTCCTGTATAAGTATCCGGCGCACCTTTTTTTTAAGGGATGCTTCCGAATCCGGCAGGCTTTTTCCTTCAAGCATGATTACATGAAACCCCTTGCCTGACCAGAAGGGTTTGCTATACTCTCCAACATTCAACCCTTCTACAACTTTGAGAAATTCCGGTGCAAGGTCCTGCTTCTTTATAAACCCGAGGTCACCGCCCTTTGAAGCATCGGAACCTTCGGAGAATTTTCTTGCAACGCTTTCAAAGGATTCACCACTGTCAAGTAGTTTCATAACCTTTGTTGCCTTTTCCCTGGCTTCTGCCTTTTCTTTATCAGTGCCGACCGGAAAGAATATGTGACGGAGCCTGTAGCCTTCGGATAAATCAATACTATCACCATTTGTTTTTATGTATTTCTCTATTTCCCCTTCTGTGACGATTAGCTTGCTTCTTACCTCGAGATTGATCAGTTTACTGAGGATTATCTGTTCCGTCACCTTCTTTTTATATTCCCGGGGTGTAAAGCCCTCTTTCCGCAGTGCCTCAAGAAACTCTTCTTTACTGAGGCCGTACTTCAGTCGTATCCGGTTAATTGCAGATGTTAAATCCTTTTTGGATACCCCTATATTCAACCGCTTTGCCTCATTGAGTTCGATCTTCGTATCAATGAGCATATTGAGAAAGTCCTTTTCGTATCTCTTGAGTTGTTCTTTTTTTTCTTTGGGAGAGAGCCCTGCAAGTTTGCCGGAGAGTTCGAATTCCATGGCCTTGTATAACTCGCTCCAGGTAATCACATCTCTGTCCACGACTGCCACGACCCTGTCAAGGAGTATGCTTGCAGAAGCAGATGCCGCAAAAAGCATTAGAATTGTTAATCCTGTAATGAGGTGGAGAAACCTTACCTTGGCCACTTTTCCGTATTCTATTAAGTTTGTCATTATTTTTTACACAAGGGTGATATCATCAATCGCGGTGCCAACCACAAAAATCTTTATATTGTTGCACCCTTCATCAACAGGGATAAGAAAGAACCCTGTTTTGTCTTTATCGGATTTTGAGAGGAAATAACCCTTCTGCCATGGAAGCTCACCTTCAAGATAACCAAGGAGACTCTCTTTGTCTTTAAATCTGACATAAACCTTCCTGCCTTTTTCACCCGAGATTCCGTAGCGTTTAATCTCCCTGTAGGAGGGGTTGCCCTCAAAAGACCTTACAAAAAAAACAGCCTTAAGCAGGTCAATCCTGACAGTTGAGGGGTTGCCGGAAGGATATTCTTCAATACTGAACTCTTTAGCAGTTTCGGAGAAATCTCTGAGTCTGCCTTTAATTGTTGAACCATCCTGGAAACGCAACACTACTTTTTCCGACATTAGTTTATATGAGGTTGTGCAAGCTTAAGCTGTCCTGATTCTATGCGACCTGTAAACTTCCCCGTTTGTTGAGCAGAATGCCTGCTGAATTTTAGATACCCCTCCTGCTCTTTAACATATCCGTGGTAGCTGCTCGCCATGGAGCATATCCACAATCCTGGTTCCTCCGATCAGGGTTTTAAGTAAGACCGTTCTCTCCGGTCCCCCTGTTATCCTTCCAATTACCGCCGAGTTTTTGCCGAGAGGGTGCTTCTTCATTGCATTTAACAATAATTTTGCCACATTTTTGCCTGCAAAAGCAACAAGCACACCCTCGTTTGCCACATAGAGGGGATCTATCCCCAGCAATTCACAGGCACCCCTGACCCGGGCTGATAGAGGAATTCTTTCCTCATCTATCTCTATACACACACCTGACTCAAGGGCTATCTCCTTAAGGGTTGTTGCAAGCCCCCCACGGGTTGGGTCCCTCATGGCGTGAATTTCAGGGGTATGTGAAAGCATGATATCCACCAGGTCGTTTAAGGCTGCCGTATCACTCAGTACGGGCGGGTCAAAGGTAAGACCATTGCGTTCAGCCATAACCGCCACACCGTGATTGCCGACAGGTCCACTCAGAATTATCACATCGCCGGGTATAACATTTTTAGGTGAGAGGCGTATCCCTTTGCGTACCAAACCGATCCCTGATGTGTTGATGAATATTCCGTCGCCTTTCCCTTTGTTGACCACTTTTGTGTCTCCGGTAACAATCCTGACACCTGCTGCCTCTGCTGCCTCCTTTATAGAGCCGAGTATTTGCAAGAGTGAATCCATTGAAAGGCCTTCCTCAATAATCAGGCTCAGGGACAGACAGAGTGTGGTGGCCCCTGTCATGGAGATGTCATTGATGGTGCCGTTGACGGACAGGGAGCCGATGTCTCCTCCCGGGAAGAAGAGCGGTGAGACAACGTAGCTGTCTGTAGTGAAAACGAGCCTTCCGTTTATTGGTCCCGTATCCGCGTCTTTTGTCCCGAATGGAACTACGGCAGAGTCATTAAAATCCTCTATCCCGATGAATGGACCGAGCACATCCCTTATCAGGGAATGCATTGCCTTGCCGCCACTGCCATGGGCAAGGAGAATCTTTTCGTTCCCGTTGGTTCGGTCAATAATCATGGGTTTCTAGTTTTTTTCTCTTTTAGTTGCATGTTCAGAGTCTTTTTTTTCTCAGCCTCAGGGAATTGGTTACAACAGAGACTGAACTGAAGGCCATGGCGGCAGAGGCAAACACAGGGTTCAGTAGCGGTCCTCCAAAGGGATAAAGAATCCCGGCTGCAATAGGGATTCCGACAACGTTATAGAAAAATGCCCAGAAGAGGTTCTGTTTTATTGTCCTGAGGGTGAGTTTGCTCAGCTTGATGGCTTCAACTACGCTTCTGAGGTCTCCCTTAATAAGGGTTATATCCGATGCCTCCATAGCAATGTCGGTTCCTGTTCCTATGGCTATACCCACATGTGCCTCTGCAAGGGCAGGTGCATCATTAATCCCGTCACCTACCATGGCGACTATTTTTTTCTCTTCTTTCAGTTTTTTCACAGCTTCGACCTTTCCTTCCGGCAGGACCTCTGCAAAGAATCTGTCAATTCCAACCAGCTCGGCAATGCGGGAGGCTGTCCGTTCATTGTCTCCTGTCAGCATGACAACCTCGACTCCCATTTTTTTCAGTTCCGAGATGGCCTCGACAGACCCCTCTTTTATTGAATCAGCTATCCCCAGGACACCCTTTACCTCATTATTGACTGAGATAAGTACCGCTGTCTTGCCCTCTGATGAGAGTTTTTCAACTACCCCTGAGACTGCTCCCGGATCGATTCCCTCTTTTTTAAGTAGAGAGACATTACCGATAAAAACATCGTCGGTCCCAATCCTTGCACGTATTCCCCCTCCGGGGATTGCCGTGAAGTTTTCAGGTTCTCTTAAATCAAGTCCGAGTTCCCTGGCTTTTCTTACAATGGCTTCAGCAAGAGGGTGTTCCGAGACCTTCTCGGCCGATGCTGATAACTGCAGAACGGCGTTTTTATCAGAGCCGTCCGTGCCTGTAATATCAGTCAGTTCAGGTTCTCCTTTTGTTATAGTGCCTGTTTTGTCCAGGACGATGGTCTGTATCCTGTGGGCTGTCTCAAGTGCCTCTGCATTCCTGATAAGGATACCCTTTTCAGCGCCTTTTCCTGTTCCCACCATTATCGCGGTAGGCGTGGCAAGTCCAAGGGCACAGGGGCAGGCAATAATCAGAACAGCAATAAAGTTCATCAAGGCCCTTGTAAATGCCGGCTCCGGCCCAAGGAAATACCAGATTACAAAAGTGATGGTTGCCGCTATGATTACAACGGGTACAAATATGGAGGCAATCCTGTCGGCGAGCCTCTGTATGGGGGCCTTGCTTCCCTGTGCCTCTTCCACCAGACGGATTATCTGCGCCAGGGCTGTTTCACTGCCGATCCTGGTTGCCTTTAATTTAAAGCTGCCGAATTTGTTGATAGTTCCGCCAAAGACCGTGTCACCCGTGGCCTTTTCAACAGGGAGACTTTCGCCTGTCAGCATGGATTCGTCAACTGAGGAATAACCGTCTGTCACAATTCCGTCTACAGGTATCCTTTCTCCGGGCCGCACTATAACCGTATCGCCCGCCGATACATCTTCAATTGGTATTTCAGACTCGCTCCCGTCTCGTACCACCATTGCCGTCTTTGCCTGAAGCCCGATGAGTTTTCTCATGGCTTCAGAGGTTTTTCCCTTTGCCTTTGCCTCAAGGAGTCGTCCCAGGAGTATAAGGGCGATTATTATCGACGAGGTATCAAAATAGATATGTGCCCTCAGCCCGCCGGTTTCAAATATTCCGGGGAAGAAGGTCGCTGTTACGCTGTAGAGGTAAGCTGCAGATGTGCCCATGGCAATAAGTGTGTTCATATTTGTTGAGAGATGCCTGATAGCCACCCATGCAGCTTTGTAAAACCGTATGCCTGCCCAGAACTGTACTACAGTGGCAAGAAGGAAGAGGATGTACCAGTTGGACAGGAGGGGTATGCTCGTAAAGCTTCCGAGGAGAATCAGTGCTGAAATGACGGCACTTACCCTGAACCTTAACAGAAGGTTTCCGTATTCCTTTTCCCGGCTATCCTTTTCCCTGTCTATGAATTCCTCTGTTACGGCCTCTGCTTCATATCCTTTTGCCTTTACTGCTTTTTTAAAATCCTCAAACCCGGTGAGCGTTGGAATATACTCAACCACTGCCTTTCCGGATGCAAGGTTGACATTGACGCTCACCACACCGTAAAGTCTCTTTAAGGCCCGCTCAACTGCTGCCACACATGCAGCACATGTCATTCCCTTGATTGCGAATTCCAGTCTGGAAGTTGCTACCTCATATCCCTCATCCTTAACGGCCTGCATCAAACTTTTAATCGAAATGTCATCGCTTGCTGTAAGTGATGCCTTTTCAGAGGCAAAATTCACCGACACATCCGTGACCCCTTTGACTTTGCACAGGGCATTCTCCACCGCCTTGACGCAGGAGGCGCAGGTCATTCCCTTTACAGGTAAGGTTATTTTCATTTAAGATGCCTTATGGATTTTTTGTCTTTCATTTAATTTATTATTTGAAATATTATACTATTATTCTATACTCTATTATATACTGTAGTTGATGAAGAAATTATGAAAGGGTGGAGTATGAACTTACCTGCCTGGCAGGTGGATATCTTTTAAAAAGGAGGTTGTTTATTATGGCGAAACCTGTAATTGATTGGGATCTCTGTGAGGGATGCGAGTCATGTGTGGCAACATGTCCTGATGTCTTCGAGATGCAGGATGACGGCAAGGCCCATGTGAAGAATCCTGATGCCTGTGATACCTGTGACTGCCAGGAGGCAGTTGAAGTCTGTCCGACCGAAGCTATTAAAATGGAAGATTAGAGAAAGGCGGGGAGGGTATTTGTCCCTCCCCCTTTCCTGATATTCTGTTCCTATGCCTTTTTAGAACGTTTTACGGAAACGGCCTTCCCAGCCGGTTTTTTAGCAGTTACCTTTTTCGTAGTCTTTCTGACGGTCTTTTTACCCGGCTTGGCTCTCCTGGTCGTTTTTTTTGCCGGCCTGGCTTCAAGCTTTTCGATCTGACCCTCTATCTTCTTAATCTTTTCAACTATAGCGGTAACTTTTTCATTAGTCATGGGATTTTTTCTCTTGTCGGACGCGACTTCGTAAACCCTTCCGCCAAGGTCTGTCAGGTGAACCTGAATCTTCTGTTTTAGTTCAAATACCTTTACCTTTTTCTTAACATCGTCAGACAGGGTTCCAGCCCTTTTCTTGATGACAGTTGTTCCTTCCTTGAATGCGTGTAATCCCTCATCAATGCCTTTTCTAATGTCTTTTTTCAGCTTATCCCAAAAAGCCATAATCCCTCCTTGCCGTATTTTTTAAAAAAAAACGTGCCCTGCTTATAGCATTATAGCATATTGTAGGAGCAGGTAGATTTAAAAAACTTTTGATTCTATAAGAATTTTTTTTCTCCACATTCTTGACAAAGGACAAATATCTGTGATAAAGTTCACCACAATTTCACATAACTATAAAAAACTTAAACCCCTGGAGAGAAGATGCTTGAATTAAACAAATGGTTTTTTGTCCAGTTAGCCAACTTTCTTGTTTTATTGTTTCTGCTTAATATCCTGCTTTTCAGACCACTCCTCAATCTTTTTAAAGAGCGAAAGAAAAGAATAGACGGTACCATTGAGGAGGCGAAGAGGCTTAATGAAGAGAAAGATGAGGGGCTGGCCAGGTTTAATAAGGAACTGTCTGAGGCAAGAGAGAAGGCAAAGGATTTCTATAACTCCCTGAGGCAGGAAGGTCTCCTGAAACAGAAAGAAATAGTTGCACAGGCCCAGGAGGCAGCCTTGAAAGAGATAGAGGCGGCCCAGGCTGACATAAGAAGAGAGACTGAAAAAGTCCGCAAACTCCTTGGTGATGATGTGAGAAGATTCTCGGAAGAGATTGTTGAAAAGCTTGTTGAAGCATAACCGTAAGATTTTTATTAATAATTTAATCAATATAAGAGGAATTATGAATAAGAAAGTAAGTAATAAAAAAATTCAAAAATCAAAAATCAAGATTCAAAGATTTATTTCACCTTATATCTGTTTCGTTGTAGTTGTTATCCTTTCGCTGTCTCATGCAGCAGCAGTCTTTGCTGCAGAGGGTACAGGTGAGGGTGGTAGCGACTGGAAGGGTTGGCTCTGGAAGATAGTCAACTTTGCCATCCTTTTATTTATCCTCGTGAAATACCTTACAAAACCCATGAAGGACTATTTCAGACAAAGGACTGAATTGATAGAGAAGTCGTTGTCCGAGGCAAGAGAAGCAAAGGAGCTGGCACAGAAGGCCATTAAGGAAGTGGAAGAAAAGTTAAAGCTTAAAGACCGGGAGATAGAGAGGATAATTGATTCTGCAAAACAATCCGGCCAGGCGGAACATGATAGTCTGATCGAGCAGGGCAAGGAGATGAGTGAGAAAATAAGACAGCAGGCCAGGACGAATATTGAGATGGAACTGAAGAATGCCAAGGCATCTCTGAGGGCAGAGGCTTCAGGACTGGCGCTGAAATTGGCGGAAAAGAGGCTTAGGGAAAGGCTCACGGAAGAAGAACAGTTGAGGCTCCTTGAAGAGTCTTTTAGGAGATTAGAGGGTTAGGATGGCTGGTAAAGAGAAGAAATATGCAAAAAAATATGCAAGAATGTTTTTTAATATTACAGGTGTGGATATGGCTGAAAGGGCCATTACCGAGTTGAATATTATCAATGACCTGATGGGCGGAAGCAAGGAAATAAAGAACTTTTTCCTGAGTCCCCTTTTTGGAGAGGAAGAGAGACGGAAGACGATTGAGAACCTTTCTGAAAAGCTTGGATTTGCTGAGGAGACAAGAAAATTTCTTGTCTTTATCGCACAGAGGAAGGCGGTGTCAGCCCTTCCGGATATTATCAGGCATTTTGAGAATATTTATTTTGAGAAAAAGAAAAAGGCAAAGGCCACGGTTATCACACCGTTTAAGTTTGACGGGAAGTATGAGGACAGACTTGTAGCCTCCCTCCGGAAACTTACAGGCAGGGATGTTGATATTGAGTATCTTTATGATCCGGAATTGCTTGGTGGTATTGTAGTGAAGGTTGGCAGTACGATGTACGACAGTAGTCTGAGGGGTCAGCTCAGGCTTTTAAAAGAAGAGTTAATAAAGGGGTGATATGATGGAAATCAAGGTTGAAGAAATCAGCGAGCTGATAAAAAAGCAGATTAGCGACTTTGAAAAAAAGGTTGATGTCAGCGAGATCGGGACTGTCTTGAGTGTTGGTGACGGTATAGCCAGGGTTTATGGTCTGGAAAATGCCATGGCGAGTGAGCTTCTGGAGTTTCCGAACAATGTCTTCGGCATGGCTCTGAACCTTGAGGAAGACATGGTTGGTACGGTGCTTTTTGGTGAGGATACCTTCATTAAGGAAGGAGATATCGTAAAACGTACCGGCAGGATCATGGAAGTCCCTGTTGGTGAGGCAATGCTCGGCAGGGTTGTCAATGCCATTGGCCAGCCCATTGACGGCAAGGGTCCAATTGATACAAAAGACACAATGAAAGTCGACATTGTTGCCCCCGGCATAGTGGACAGACAGCCTGTTCGTGAGCCTTTGCAGACGGGTTTGAAGGCAATAGATGCAATGATTCCGATAGGCAGGGGTCAGAGGGAACTTATAATTGGTGACCGCCAGACAGGAAAAACAGCCATTGCAATAGACGCTATTATAAACCAGAAGGACACTGATGTTTTCTGTATCTATGTTGCAATCGGTCAGAAGAGGGCATCAGTTGCGAGGGTAGTCAAGACACTCGAAGAGAATGGAGCCCTGGATTATACAATCGTTGTTGCCTCTACAGCTTCAGAGCCGGCACCACTGCAATACATTGCCCCTTATTCGGGTTGTGCCTTGGGTGAATTCTTCAGGGATAACGGCAAACACGC
The DNA here is from genome assembly GCA_964639515.1 of uncultured Thermodesulfovibrio sp. GTDB lineage: Bacteria > Nitrospirota > Thermodesulfovibrionia > Thermodesulfovibrionales > JdFR-85 > BMS3Bbin07. Next base: position 2,801 of record CAZXDE010000009.1, on the reverse strand, counting down.
ACTTATTGTATATGACGATTTAAGTAAACAGGCTGCTGCTTACAGGCAGCTCTCGCTTCTCCTGAGGCGTCCGCCGGGACGTGAGGCATACCCGGGAGATGTCTTTTATCTTCACTCAAGATTACTTGAGAGGGCGGCAAAGCTCTCAGACAAGCTTGGGGCAGGTTCTCTGACGGCCCTTCCAATAATTGAAACACAGGCAGGTGACGTCTCGGCATATATTCCAACCAACGTTATATCCATTACAGACGGTCAGATATATCTTGAGCCGGACCTTTTTTACGCCGGCATCAGACCTGCCGTCAATGTCGGTCTTTCAGTCAGCCGTGTTGGTGGTGCTGCACAGACAAAGGCAATGAAGCAGGTTGCAGGAACTCTGAGACTGGACCTCGCACAGTTCAGGGAACTGGCAGCGTTTGCCCAGTTCGGTTCCGACCTCGACAAGTCAACGCTCATGCAGATAGAGCGTGGGAAGAGGATGGTGGAACTGCTGAAGCAGGGCCAGTATCAGCCGTTGCCGATGGATGAGCAGATAATTGTGCTTTATGCGGGTACGCAGGGCTTCCTCGATGACCTTCCGGTTGAGGCTATAAGTAGCTTTGAGCAGGGGCTTCTCAGTTTTTTCAGGAGTCAAAAGCCTGAAATAAAAGAGGAGATAATGACTAAAAAAGCCCTAGATGATGAGCTCAGGAATAAAGTTAATGAGGCAATATCTGCCTTTAAATCAACGTTTCAGCCGTAAAATTGAAGATTGACAATTAAAAAATCAAAAGGCATAAATCAGGAATGGTTAATTGAAAGACGATTGATGATTGAATGTAAATGAGACTTCTCAATTTTCAATAGTCAATAAAAAAGAGGGATAGATGGCAACCTTAAGAGATATAAAAAGAAGAATAACCTCAATCAAGAGTACGTCCAAGATAACGAGGGCGATGAAGATGGTCTCTGCCTCCAAGCTCAGGAGGGCGCAGGATCGGATGTTTGCGCTGAGACCCTATTCGGATAAGATGAGAGAGGTTCTGTTGTCACTTGCACAGCCGGGAGAGCAGGACAGGCATCCTCTGCTTAAGATAAGGCCGAGAAAGACTGTGGAGGTTTTAATACTTACAAGTGACAAGGGTCTGTGTGGTGCCTTTAACTCCAATGTCGTAAAGGCAGGGGTGAGCCTTGTCAAAGACCTTGAAAATGAGGGTTTTGAACCAAGTATAAGCACTATTGGCAGAAAGGCCGGGGATTATTTTAAACGTAGAAATATTCCGGTAAGGCAGGCGTGGACCGGACTATCCGGAAAGATATCCTATACCTCAGCTCAGGAAATTGCAGTTGATTTAATGGACAAGTATATTGATGAGACTTTTGATGAGTTGTATCTTATATACAACGAATTCAAGTCTGTTGCTTCCCAGAAGGTTACTAAACTGCGCCTTCTACCTTTAGGTGAGTTGGAGCATGTTGAAGAAGAGGAGATGAAGGACTTTCTCTTTGAACCTACTGAGGCAGAGATATTTAACAGGTTGCTGCCAAAGAGCGTTGAGATTCAGCTCTACAGAACCATGCTGGAATCCCGCGTTTCAGAAGAGGCAGCAAGGATGACGGCTATGGAAAATGCCACACAGAGCGCAGAAGACATGATCGATAGATTGACCCTCGAGTATAATAAGGCGCGTCAGGCAACTATTACCAGGGAACTTATGGATATAGTCGGCGGAGCTGAGGCGATTAACGATTGACGATTGGAAATAAAACGGGATTTTTATTTATCAAATAGATAATCAATACAGGAGGTATAAAGATGAATAAAGGAAAGGTGGTTCAGGTGATAGGTGCAGTGCTTGACGTGGAATTTGAGACGGAACTGCCTGCGATACTGAATGCCCTGAAAATAGAGCAACCCGCAGATCCGGAGAAAGGCACCTCGGATATCCGGCTTACCCTTGAGGTGGCGTCCCATCTTGGGGACAATATAGTCAGGGCAATTGCTATGGGACCTACGGATGGAGTGGTTCGCGGTATGAGTGTCGCAGATACGGGTCAGCCGATAAGCGTTCCTGTAGGTGAGGCAACACTCGGCAGGATAATTAACGTTATCGGTGAGCCTTATGACCAGGCAGGTCCTATTGAGACGGATGTGAGGTGGCCGATTCACAGGTTGGCGCCTGAATTTGATGAGCAGGAGCCGACAACCCAGGTATTTGAAACAGGTGTTAAGGTTTTTGACCTCCTTGTCCCGTTTGTCAGAGGTGGTAAAATGGGTATGTTTGGTGGTGCCGGGGTTGGCAAGACCGTTGTTATCATGGAGATGATCCATAATATCGCCCTTGTTCACGGTGGTGTTTCCGTGTTTGCCGGTGTTGGTGAGAGGACAAGGGAGGGCAATGACCTTTATCTTGAGATGAAGGAATCAGGTGTTATTGACAAGGCGGCCCTTATTTATGGACAGATGAACGAGCCCCCCGGTGCAAGGTTGAGGGTCTCCCTTACAGCGCTTACAGTAGCAGAGTATTTCAGGGACCAGGGGCAGGACGTCCTTATCTTTATAGACAATATATTCAGGTATACACTGGCAGGTTCCGAGGTCTCCGCCCTTCTTGGCAGGATGCCCTCTGCCGTGGGTTATCAGCCAAACCTTGCTACTGATATGGGAATGCTTCAGGAGAGGATTACGACAACGAAAAAGGGTTCCATTACATCCATGCAGGCGATATATGTCCCTGCTGATGACCTTACAGATCCTGCAGTTGCAACGGCATTTACACATCTTGACGGGACGGTTGTTCTTTCAAGACAGATTTCCGAGC
>CAZXDE010000008.1:0-25834 GCA_964639515.1 uncultured Thermodesulfovibrio sp. | reverse complement strand
CTATTTAACGGCACGGAGCTTCTTTGTCTTCTTTTCTTCAGCCTCTTCACCGAGCATCATCTCATCAATAGCAGCTCCGGCAGGCACCATCGGGAATACCTTTTCCTTCCAGTCAACAACAAAGTCCATAAAAACAGGCTTGTCTTTTACCTTAAGGGCCGCCTTTATGACAGGCACCACCTCTGATGGCTTTACGGCCCTCAGCCCCACGGCTCCGTACCCTTCTGCAACCTTGACAAAGTCCGGTACTGTATCGAGATGGCTGCAGGAATAACGTTCTTCATAGAAGAGCTCCTGCCACTGCCTCACCATTCCGAGATACTGGTTGTTCAGTATTGCCACCTTTACAGGCAGCTTGTAAAGCACGCAGGTTGCAAGTTCCTGGATATTCATCTGTATGCTTCCGTCACCGGCAATATCAATGATGGTCTTGCCGGGATTGGCTACCTGTGCACCCATTGCTGCCGGAAATCCGTAACCCATTGTCCCAAGCCCGCCTGAGGTCAACAGGGTGCGGGGCTTGTCGTATTTATAAAACTGCGCAGCCCACATCTGGTTCTGACCAACCTCTGTGGATATGATGGCATTGCCCTTTGTCAGTTCATATAACTGTTCAACAACATACTGAGGTTTTATGATGGTATCACTATACACATAACCGAGGGGATGCTCTTTTTTCCACTGGTCTATCTGTTTAAGCCAGGCCTTGCGCACAGGTTCCCATTGGGTCTTGCCCTCTTCCTTTAATATACTGAGCATAACCTTCAAAATCCTCTTTGCATCACCGACAATCGGTATATCAACCCTGACATTCTTCCTTATGGATGTAGGGTCTATATCTATATGAATAATCTTTGCATGAGGGGCAAAATCCTTTACCCTTCCGGTAACCCTGTCGTCAAATCTGATACCCACTGCCACTATCAGGTCTGATTCCTGAATGGCCTTGTTGGCATAGTAGGTGCCGTGCATACCAGGCATACCAAGGGAGAGTTCGTGCGCACCCGGGAAGTCGCCAAGCCCCATCAGGGTCATGGTAACCGGCACCTCTGTAAACTCGACAAGTTCTTTCAGCTCCCTGGCTGCATTGGAGAGGATTACCCCTCCTCCGGCAATAATAACGGCCTTTTTGGCCTTCTGTATGCTACCGGCTGCCTGTTTTATCATCCATTTGTTGCCTTCATATGTAGGATTGTAGCTGCGAAGGCTTACCTGTTCAGGCCATTTAAATGCCGTCCTGTCTACTGTGACATCCTTTGGAATGTCTATCAGCACAGGGCCGGGACGGCCTGTGGTGGCAATATAAAAGGCCTCTCTGATGGTTCCGGCAAGGTCTTTAACATCCTTTACAAGGTAGTTATGCTTGGTACACGGCCTTGTTATTCCGACGATATCGGCCTCCTGAAAGGCATCGTTTCCAATCAAATCAGTTGAAACCTGTCCTGTCAGGACAACAATGGGGACTGAATCCATATACGCCGTGGCTATACCCGTCACGGTATTGGTTGCCCCGGGCCCCGAAGTAACAAGGGCAACGCCGGGCTTTCCTGTTGAACGTGCATATCCGTCGGCAGCATGTACCGCCCCCTGCTCATGCCGGGTCAGAATTACCTGAAAGTCATTGTTCTCATAGAGCAGGTCGAATATGTTCAGGACAACTCCGCCGGGATATCCAAAGATGTGTTTAACACCTTCCCTCTTCAGAGATTCTATTAATATTTCCGCACCTGACATCCTCATGTTCTGTTCAACTCCCTGAAAGACTGATTTAGTTTTGGTTCAGCATTAGATTTTATCATATATCCACTTATTCTTTCCAGCCATATTCACCCACCAGGGGTACAAATACACAGGGAGTGTGATATTCCTCGGTTATTTTGCCTTTTTCTTTCCTGAGTCTTATCAATTGTTGACTGAATCTTGCACCAACAGGGGCAACAAGGATGCCATTGTCGGCAAGCTGTTCCTTGAGGGGCTCGGGTAACTGAGGAGTACCGGCAGTTATGATAATCCTGTCAAAAGGGGCCTTTTCAGGCAATCCCGCAGTCCCGTCACCTGTTATTATGTGTACATTGTCATCCCCTGATTCCCTGAGACGCTCCCGGGCCCTGAGTGCCAGGTGCTCCATCCGCTCAATGGAAAAGACCTCTGCGGCAAGCTCGGCAAGTATAGCCGCCTGATATCCTGAACCCGTTCCGACCTCAAGCACCCGCTCATTGCCTTTTAATTCAAGGAGTTCGGTCATTACCGCAACCATGTAGGGCTGGGATATGGTCTGACCATCCCCGATCGGAAGGGCCATGTCCTCGTATGCCTTATGCTGGATGGGCTTATCCACAAAGAGGTGACGTGGAACCTTCAGCATTGCTTTCAGTACGCGCTGGTCCTTGATCCCCCTGGGAACAAGCTGGGTCTCAACCATAAGTCTTCTCAGCTCTTCGTAATCCATAAATTACATCCTCTTAATAACAGCCCTTGCCGCCATCACACCTGATGCAGAGGCCTGGATAAGGCCCCGGCTCACCCCTGCACCATCACCTATGGCAAAGAGGTTCTCTATCTCCGACTCAAACTCCGGAGTGAGCTTTATCTGCATTGAATAGAACTTGACCTCTACACCATAGAGCAGGGTATGTCTTGAGTTAACACCCGGCGCAATCCGGTCAAGGGCCTCTATCATCTCAAGTATATCGGTAAGGTACCTGTAGGGGAGAACAAAACTGAGATCTCCGGGAGTGGTATCCTTAAGCGTGGGCTCCACAATGCCTGAGGATATCCGCTCAGGAGTTGAACGCCTGCCCCGCCTGAGGTCTCCGAGCCTCTGTACGATGACCCCCTGTCCGAGAAAATTTGCAAGGCGTGCAATGTATCTGCCGTAGGATATGGGCTCTTTAAAAGGCTCTGTGAAATAGGTGCTTACAAGCAAGGCAAAATTCGTGTTGCCTGTCTTGTGGCGTGCATAGCTGTGGCCGTTTACCGTCCAGATGCCCTTGAGGTATTCCTTGACAACCTCTCCGTAGGGATTGACACAAAAGGTCCTGACCCTGTCGTCAAACGCCTTTGAATAATAAATAAGCTTTGGTTCATAGGTAACGGATGTGAGCGGTTCCATGACGGATGCAGGCACCTCAACCCGCACGCCCACATCTACAGGGTTGTTCAGAAGAGTCAGTTTCAGTCTCTTGGCCTCCCTCTCAAGCCATCTTGACCCCTCACGGCCCGGCGCCGACAGGATAAACCTCCCCCTGTACTCTTCACCGGTAATTACCTTTACTCCTGTGGCTTTATTACCATCAGTAAGAATTTTTGTTACTTTCTTATTAAATACCACGTCGATTTTTTCGTTAATATATACCCGCATTCGTTCCAGAAGTTCCTTGCACCGTTCAGTGCCGATATGTCTTATCCTTGTGTGAATAAACAGAAGGTCGTTCCTTGATGCAAGGTTTTTAATCTTCTCTGTCTCCTCCAAAGACTCACCGAATACCTTTTCAGGAGCGCCGTATTGCCTGTACACATCGTCCACATACCTGATAAGACCCTCAAGTGTCTCCTTATCCATATACCTGGCAAGGTGACCTCCCACCTCGGAGGAGAGGTTTAATTTACCGTCACTGAAAGCCCCTGCCCCACCCCATCCGCTCAGCAAATCGCATATGGCACATGATGCACAGGAGGTCTTTCCCTGCATCATCGGACACTTTCTCCGGTCTATGTCCCTGCCCTTCTCAATCAGCAGTATCTTTGCGTGGGGGGCATCTTTCAGCAGTTCAAGGACTGCAAAGATACCGGCAGGTCCGGCACCGATAACTATAACGTCATAAAGCTTTTTCGTATCAGGCAAGGTCCCTCCAGTTTTCCCTCAGATAGGTCAGTGCCTCGTAATTGGTGAGGTCAAGATGTATCGGGGTTATCGAGATATATCCGTTGGTGACGGCGTTGAAATCCGTATCATTACCTTCTTCCCATGAAGGTATGCCCCCCCCTATCCAGAAATGTTTTCTCCCCCAGGGATCAAGGGTCTCATGAATCGCATTATCATACACCCTTTTGCCCTGCCTGGTGAATTTAATGCCCTTCACTTCATCTTCCGGTAGGTCCGGTACATTTACATTAAGGATTGTGTCCGGCGGAAGCCCGTGCTGAAGGACAAATCTGACGAGTCTCCTGGAGAAGTTTGCAGCAGCCTCAAAGCAGATAGCCTTTTCATCAGTAAGGACTGTTGAGACCGCCACGGAAGGAATGCCGAATATCGTACCCTCTATGGCAGCAGAGACCGTTCCTGAGTAGGTAATGTCATCACCAAGGTTTGCACCGCGATTTATGCCTGATATTACCATCATGGGTTTTTCAGGAAGCACCTTCTCAACTGCTACTACAACACAGTCGGTAGGTGTTCCATTCACGGTATATATCTTCTCTTTTACCTCTTCAACCCTGAGGGGCCGGTGCATGGTGAGGGCATGACTGACGGCACTCTTTTCCCTGTCAGGCGCCACAATATAGGCGTCTGCAATATCCCCCATGGCCCGGTACAGGGCCATAAGTCCCTCTGAATGTATTCCATCATCGTTGGTAACAAGAATAATCGGCATGATCAGCTCCAGTCATCTCCAGAAGGAGAGGTCCCTTCCCACAAACTCTTCAAGCCTGCGCTTGTCGTCTTTTATATACTCATTAATACGGCTGCGAACCTCTTTGGGCATCTCGTCCTTCTTCTCTCTCCTGGTATTAAACTTCTTTATCCACTCACTGACACCGATATTGTTGAGAAGAGACTTGAACTTAAGAAGCCTCAGCCGGCGAAGCAGGTCGCCGGTACCGGTTATGATATTTTCCACTATCATATTCCGTGGCTTTCTGTATTGATTGTATTTTTCATATATGCTCTCCGGATAACGCTCCTCAACACCCAGAAATCCGTATACCTGTTTAAGATATGCCTTTGGGTCCTCTTTCAGGTCCTCAAAAAACAGGACCAGGATGTTTTTCCGGTCAAAGAATTCGAGATACCTCGACAAATGCCTCCAGTAGAGGATATTGTCCAGAAACTCCTGCTCCTCTTCAATGGCAATACTGATATCCCTGTCGGTATAACTCCTTGTAAGCCACAACTTATACAATGAATACACCTGCTCCGGCGGATTACGGAGTGAAACGATCAGCTTTACATCAGGGAAGTGCCTGTAAATGCGTGCGGCTGCCTGTGGTGAACTCAGATATGTCGGTGATATGTCTCCGGCACACTTCCGTCCATGTCGGCCTTCAAAGAACTTTTCGTACCATCCGACACCCTTGTCGTAATGATGACTGAAAAACATCAGCTCCTTCTCATCAGGGAGAAAGATATCCGGATGTTCCTTAAGCACCCTATAGAGCCAGGTAGTCCCGGCACGATAGGTTCCGATACATAGAAAGTTTGGTCCCATAACACGACAATTTATTATACCCGATGGCCGGGTTATGTGTATACAGGAGTGGAAACCTCCGGGGTTGCCGGCGGGGAAAAGGGCTTTAAGTCTTTTGTTTGAGGCACTCTTTTTTTACATGAATGATTCTCTGAATAACCGTAAGGTGAGTGAGGATAAAGAGCAGCCAGAGGATCGGCAGGAAATAGCCTGTAAAACAGGCCACGGCAATAAGGATTATACGCTCGGGCCTCTCCATAATACCGGTATGGCAATTCCTGCCAAGTGCCCCTGCCCGGGCCCTTGCATAACTGATCAGAAAGGCACCTACGAGGGCTCCTATACTGAGGAAAACCCCTGTTTCCTCACCCTGAAGTACCATGTACCAGGCAATGGCAAGAAAGAGAAAGGCGTCTGAGTAACGGTCGAGTACGGAATCGAGAAAGGCACCAAAGTCCGTAACCTTTCCGTTTGTCCTTGCCACTACGCCATCCAGCACATCAAATGCTCCGCCAAGAAGTATCAGAACGCCGCCGATTTTCGGGTTATATGGTATTGTGACGGATGCTGCAACTGTAATCAGGAAGCCTGCAGCAGTAAAAAAGTTTGGATTTAACCTTATTCGCCTTGCAATGGGTTCCAGGGGTTTGTCAAGGAAATGTCCCAGTTTTGCACTCAACATGTCATGCCTTCAATCTATCCTTATATTTTTTGCAACATCCCTTGATTTTTTCGGCAATACAATCCTGAGAATCCCATCCTTGAGCATGGCTGTGATCCTTCCGGAGTCAACACTTTCGGGAAGCAGAAAGGACCTCTTGAATGCACCATATGTGCATTCGACCATGTGGTATTTCCCCCTGGTTTCCTCTGAAGACAAATCATGAAGATGAGGTCTGTAACCCTTTATCACAAGGGCATTGCCCTCAACCTTGATATCCAGATTTTTTTCTTTCACTCCGGGAAGTTCGGCATTTACAACAAACTCATCTTCGGTCTCATAGATATCCACCCGTGGAGACCAGGAAACGGACCGGCCCTCCCCTGTTTCTTCCATATCAACAAGAACATCCTCAAACAACCTGTTTACCCTCTCCTGAATGGAGATGAGGTCTTTTATGGTCTCCCGTTTGCCTTTCATTGTATCCTCTTATCTTATAAGCAGCACATGATTTACAGAGATAATTTTAACCTAAATTGAACGATTTATGATATTGAAATCCTGAGAAACATGGAGAAACAACAGGAATTATCAAAAGACTACAGGGCTTTCAGTCCTTCTGCATATTCTCTCGTATTCAGTTTTCCCACTACGGTATAGTTTATATGAGAGTTTATCAGTGCTTCAAGCCCCGAGTGGACCTCTTCAGTCAACCTCAACCGCCTGACCGTTGCAGGCCCGGTTCTCATGAGGTAATTATAGACCCTCTGCACGGGCGGACTGAGTTCCATGAAACCATCAGCCGGACCTGCGCAACTCCTGCAAACAGTGCTCCCTTCGCTGAAATAAAACCTTTCGGCTATTCTCCCGCACCTTACACATTGTCCCACCCCCGGGGCAAAACCTGCAAGCGAGAGTATCCTCAATTTATAGAAGGTTAAATATAGTGAATTCCCCGGTTCCCTTTCAAGGGATAAAAGCATGTTGAGGAGAAGCGGGAAAACCATACGGGCAGGTTCTCTCTCCGGAAGGAGTTTTAGTGTTATTTCGAGTATCTCGGATATCCTTATAAAGGAGTCTGTGGATTCCCTGAGGATATTAAATGTTCTTATTATATCGGACTGTGTCAGCCTTGGAAGGACAGCCTGCTCCTTACCGAAACAACTTATCCTTGCATAGGTAAGGGGCTCCAGGCTACTGCCGAACCTGCTGCCTATCTTCCTTGGGCTTTTTGCATACAGGTTCAGTATTCCATGAGAGGGGGTAAGATAGGTTACAATAAGGTCTGCCTCAAGGTGGGGTCTGTTTCTCAGAACAATGCCTTCGGTCTTTTTTAACATTATTTAGATAAATGCCGGCTGAAAGCCTGCCGCTGAAGCAAGGCCCCGAGCCTTACATTATATTTCCGAAATCCTCGGGTTTCAGATTTTTCAGCCATTCCTCCAGCTCGTCAGTGTTCCTCTTTTCAAGTATATCATCTTCAACAAATATGGGGACATGAAGCCTTAATGCTATGGCAACGGCATCACTTGGCCTTGAATCTACGGGTATCTCCTTGCTGCCCTTAAGCAGGTAAAGGCTGGCATAATAGGTGTTGTCTATAATATCCGTAACCACGATTCTTGATACCCCGACATCAAGCGTTGTGAGGATATTCTTCAGGAGATCATGGGTCAGCGGTCTCGGTGTTATAACCCGTCCAAGGGCAAGGGCAATGGAATCCGCCTCCGGCTTTCCTATCCAGATCGGAAGCGTATGAGCCCCATCTATTTCCTTAAGCAAGAGGATGTACATCCCGCTTCTCGGGTCAAAAAGAAGTCCTTCTACCTTCATCTGGATCAGCATTACCGGTACCCTAACTCCCTTAATGTACCTGTTTTCTTTCTCCAGTCTTTTTTAACCTTGACCCATAGTTCGATATAAACCTTTGTATTAAGCAAACCCTCTATTTCCTCCCTCGAAGCAATACCGATGGCCTTAAGCATTGCACCTCTCTTACCTATTATTATACCTTTTTGGCTCTCTTTTTCAACATATATGTTGGCATTGATTACTATCATATCCTCTTTTTCTTCCCATTGAGTCACCTCCACAGCCACTGAATAGGGTATCTCTTCCTCTGTAAGGCTCATTATCTTCTCACGAATTATCTCGGCCACCATAAACCGTTCAAGCTGGTCTGTAAATATATCATCGGGATAGTATTTTGGCCCTTCCGGCAGGCGATCAATTATCTTTCCGAGGACGATATCAAGGCCGTCTCCCCTTACGGCAGACACCGGGATTATTTCATCAAAGGGATAAAGCAGGTTGTATTTCTCAATGATGGGAAGGAGTTCGGTTTTCCTGATTGTGTCTATCTTGTTGATCAGCAAAAAAACCGTCAGGTTTTTCCTCTGTTTAAAGAGGTCGATTATTGCCGTCTCTTCAGTCCCGGGCTTTTGCGGCTCGACCATAAGGAGGACAATATCAACCTCCTTGAGACTCTCCATCGCCTCTTTCACCATAAATTCACCCAGCCTTCCCATTGGCTTGTGTATGCCGGGGGTATCGATAAAAACAATCTGTGCCGACGGGGTTGTCTTGACCCCTATTATCCTGTTTCTTGTTGTCTGGGGTTTGCTTGTTACTATGGCAACCTTCTCTCCGAGGATGGCGTTGAGAAAAGTGGATTTTCCTACATTGGGCCTCCCCAGTATGGAGACATAGCCGGAACGGAAACCTTCCTCATGAGAGTTTTTCAATGGCTTCTCCTATCCGTTCTACAGCTTTTCGGATATTCTCCATAGACGTTGCATAGGATATCCTGATATATCCCTCGGCCCCGAACGCACTGCCCGGCACAAGGGCAACCCCGGCCTCTTCCAGGAAATAAAGTGCAAGGGCTGAGGAATCCTCTATTATCCTGCCTTTGTATCCCTTGCCAAGTACTCCGGAGACATTCGGGAAGACATAAAAGGCGCCTGTGGGAAGACCGCAGTGTATCCCCTCTATATTGTTTAAGGCCTCAACAAGAAATCTCCTTCTTATGTCAAACTCTTCCACCATTGTCCTGATAAAATCCTGAGGCCCATTCAATGCCTCAACTGCCGCCCATTGAGCAATAGATGCAGGGTTGGAGGTAGACTGACTCTGGATCTTGGTCATGGCCTTAATGATACCTTCCGGCCCTGCCGCATAGCCGATCCTCCAACCGGTCATGGCATGAGATTTCGATAGGCCGTTTACCACTATTGTACATGCCTTGACCTCCTCCGACAGAGAGGCAATACTGATATGCTCGGCACCGTCATAAAGGAGTTTTTCGTATATCTCATCAGAGATGATACGGATATTGCTCTTCACTGCAACATCCGCAATTGCCTCAAGGGTTGAACGGTTGTAACCAAGGCCGGTGGGATTAGACGGATAGTTCAGTATTATGGCCTTTGTCCTCTCAGTAATATACTCCTTCAATTCATCGGGATTAACCATAAAATCATCTTCCTCACGGGTCTTGACAAAAACAGGGGTTGCGTCATTCAGGAGTACCTGCGCGGGGTAAGAGACCCAGTATGGAGAGGGTATGACAACTTCATCCCCCGGACTCAGGATGGCCTGGGCTATATTATAGAGGCTGTGTTTTGCTCCACATGATACTATAATCTCTTCTTTTTTATAGGAGAGAGCGTTATCCTTCCGAAGCTTTTCTGCTATTGCATCCTTGAGTTGCGGGATTCCTCCCACAGGGGTGTACTTTGTATGACCATCCCTTATCGCCTGGATGGCAGCCTCTTTTATATTATCAGGTGTATCAAAGTCCGGCTCTCCTACACCGAAACTTATCACATCGATACCCTGTGACTTCATCTCCTTTGCCTTCGTATCCATAGCAAGTGTTGGTGAGGGTTTGACCCTCTTTGCTCTCTCCGATACCATAGAACCCTCCGGTATGATTTTTATTTTATGGTCCTCCTGTTACAACCCCATCTATTATAGATAAGAAGCTTCCAAAATGAAAACACGCAGGGTGTTTCCCGCATTTTCTCTCTGATTTCTTTCAGTCAAAAATGCCATAATATATTACTGCCGTAAAATGCAGGGGTAAAGCCTTGGATTAACAGAGGGTGGGTGGAGTGGAGAAATGAAAAATCAGGACGTTGGCACTTCAATACTCCGGTGTTTCATTACTGCAATGTTGTATGCTTTGAGCACATCGTTTTAATTCGTGGCTAATGCATGGAATGAAAGCATTATGTACCAATGGCTCATAACGGTGGATAAAAATATGAAGTAGCCTTTGGGCTTACAAAGAGAGTGATATTTTCAGTGAAAAGGAAAAAGCTACTCTTAGTTACATCTATATCCGTCCTGGTGATATTCATAACCGGGGCTTTTTTTTATATAAGATCGCCTTTTATGTCAAACCACCTGAAGAGGATAGTCCTGCCCGAACTCTCACGTATCTCCGGTCAGAGGGTTACTGCTAAAAGGATATACATAAATCTATTCCCCCTTTTTGTAGGCGTTGACAACTTTTTAGTATCCGACAAGGAAGGTGAAGAGACTCTCTCAATAAAAAAAGCCAGATTTTATATTGAACTCCTGCCCCTTTTGCGCCGTGAACTTTATGTCTCCGTTGTTGCCGTTGACAGCCTTCAATATGGGACTACCGTTCAGTCTCTAAAGGGTGCTGCCGGATTAATGGCTGCAAAAAAATCAGGGATTAAAACATCCGGTTGGAAGATAAAGATTGGAAGCATACTGCTGAAGAATGGAAGCATCAGTGTCTCCGATCCTGAAAAGAGAGTCGTTCTGTTTCTTCATAACATAAGGGCTGAAGGAAATATGAAGCGAAGGTCCCTGAACCTCAGGGACTCAGAGCTCAACATTATCCGGCAAGACAGGGATGTTATCAATGGAAGCCTGCATATGCTGTTATCGTTTTCCGATAACATGGTCCGGTTAAAAACTCTTGAGTTTAAAAGCGAAGATTCATACCTGAGTCTGAAAGGGCAACTGAAGAACAATATCTTTGAAGGTACGATAACGACAGATGTATCAATAGAGACATTATCGGATATATTTTTGCTCAAAAAAGATAGCACGGGCAGCATAACGGCAAGTGGAAAGGTTCAGTGGAAGGCCGTCAACAAAACCTCCAGCCCCCAATCTCCCGACCCTGCCTTCACTTTTCTTCAGGGCTTGTCCGTTAACCTTGACGTAAAAGGCAATATGTACCTTGAAACCCTAATGGAATTCCTTAAACAGAAGGTTCCTCTACGGGGACTTGCCGGCTTTTCAGGTACTGTAACGGGTCCTGTAATGAACCCCATAGCACAACTCGAGGTTGAGATGAAGGGGGGGCATATTTACGGCATTGATGTTGACAGTGTAAAATCCAGGCTTGTTTATAAGGAAAAGGTGCTGCAGTTTCACGACGGCAAAGTCTCTGCCTACAACGGGAATGCTGTTGTAGGGGTTAATATCTACCTTTCAAGACCAACAAGATTTTCCCTGAAGGTTCAGGCGGAATCCATTGACAGTCACAACATATTGAAACTGATCAAATGGGACCCCGGATTACCACCCGGCAGTGTTACAGGTATCCTGCAATCAGAAGGACGGGCATTTGAGCCCTGGGGCACTTTCCGATACAAGGCTTTTCAAACGGACAGGGATACAGGTGTCAACGGCAAGTCATCCGGGACATCGTTCCTCAAAAAGATACGGAAGGCAAGTGGTTCCTTTCGTATGAAAGAACATGTGCTTACACTAACAGACATTAAGGCATCATCTCCCAGGACCAGGCTTGCCTCTGAAGGATTCCTGGATTTCGGGAAAGGAATACTCAGGCTGAAGGCAGTTGTTTCAACGGAAGACCTTAACGAAGTATATTATAAAGAGGGAATAATAAAGGGAACCGGACAGTTTAAAGGCAATGTTACAGGGTTGATCGAAGACCCGGTAATTTCAGGTAACGCAAGCCTGTGCAACTTCTTCTATATGAACCAGCCTCTGGGATGTCTTGATGCCCTTATAGCATACAGAAAGAGCGGGTTGACAATTAACCGCCTTGAAGGAAAGCTGAAAGATACAGCTTATACCTTAGCGGGCACGGTAAAGACCCTTGAATCTGAACTGTTTACCTTCAATAGTCCTGAATTATCTCTCTCCGGCATTTTCTTGCGATTACCCCTTGACAACCTTAAGGAGTGGATTGCACTGAAGCCGGCATCCACGGAGGATCAAGGATTCTCCAGGATAGCAGATGAGACAGACGGTAAATTATCCGGTGACTTCAGGCTTGATGGTCCCTTAAACAACCTCATTCTGTCCGGGCATACAGAGACCGAAGAACTGAAAATAAAGGGTCTTTATGCAGATATGAAAACAGACTTCAAATACAGCAGCAAAGAGTTTGACCTCTCAAACTTTATTCTTACAAAAGGAACCTCTTTTTTAAAGGGCGCAATCTCCGTCTCAAACGCCGGAATTATAAAGAGCGATGGATTTGAGGTCTCCCTTGTCTCTGATGATATTGCCGCGAAATTACCGCGGGGCTTTCGTCTCAGGGGGGACCTCAAGGCAGGTGGTTCATTAAAGTCTCCTGAGGGAGAATTCAATGGCATGATAGGGGTGATCACTGACCGTGGAGCAACCGGAACAGAGACTCCCATTCAACCGGATTTAGGTGCTATTCACCTGAGACTTAAGAACCGGGAGGTCAGCCTTACGGGCAGGTTATTCAGGAAACAGGTCTCAATTGCCGGGAACATAGCTACATACGGCGATCTACCCTGGCGGGTCAGGATAGATATAAAGGAAGGATTATATGATGATGTAATACGTTTGTTTTTGAAGGATGTCTTCTTAAAAGATGTGCCGGAAGACCTCTTCCTGTCCCTGAAGGGTGAGATAGCCCTCTCGGGAACTTCCCGTTCCGTAAAGGGTAGTGTGGTGTTAAAGAGTCTTAAACTTAAGCTCTATGAGCAGAACTTCACGAATACGAAAGATATTATGCTGACAATTGATGGTTCAAAGATTGAATTCAACTCTTTCAGCCTGAGGACAGGACTTGCTGCCCTCAACATAAACGGCAACCTCGACCTTGAAGATGGATATGACGTAACAATAGACGGAAGGGCCTACCTTAGTCCATTAAAGGGATTCATATCCGGGTTGGAATATATAAGGGGCTATTCCGACTTTGTCCTTGCCGTAAAGGGCAAGTGGCTTGATCCCGTAATTAACGGGGGGCTGTCAATTGAGGAGACTTCAATTGCTGTAACGGGGATTCCTAACAGGTTCTCTTCCATAAAGGGGTATATCTATATTGATGAAAACAGGATCGTCATAGATACCCTGTCTGGCAGGTTTGCATCCGGAGACATAAGTATAAGGGGCGTTGGCCGTATAGAGGGCCTGAAACTCAGGGATTATCATCTTGAAGCTGTTGTAAAGAATATCAACTTATACCTCGAGGAAGGGGTCTCTTTCAAGCTCTCAGGGGAACTGGTACTGGCAAAGAAACAGGAGGGCGTATACCTGATTGGAGATAT
The DNA here is from genome assembly GCA_964639515.1 of uncultured Thermodesulfovibrio sp. Lineage (GTDB taxonomy): Bacteria > Nitrospirota > Thermodesulfovibrionia > Thermodesulfovibrionales > JdFR-85 > BMS3Bbin07. The sequence goes on along the minus strand of CAZXDE010000008.1, from coordinate 12,224 downwards.
GAGGGTGCTGAGGGGCAGATATACAAGGAATATCGAATGGAGAAGCTGGATCCTCAGTGCAAAAAAACCTGCCCTGCAAAAAAAGCAGTACGGTCTTCTTGATACCATTGATCTTAACATCAACCTTTATGGTGATAAGGATATACTAATAGACAATAACCTTGCAACGGCTCCTGCAAGGATAGACCTTGTGATACTGGGCACATTGAAGAATCCCTCCCTGATAGGACGGGTAGAGCTGAAAGGGGGAAAGATATTCTTCAGAAATAATGAATTCACCATAATAAATGCCAGTGCCGACTTTACCGACCCGGCGAGGATAAACCCTTTTTTTGATATTGTTGCCGGCACAAGGGTAAAGGAGTATAAGATACATCTCTCTCTGGAAGGATATGCGGAACAGTTTAACCTTTCCCTCTCTTCCGAGCCCTTGCTTGATGAGATAGACATCCTGAGCCTCCTGACCGTGGGAGAGCTTGGCACCAAGTTGAAGGGATTTGAAGGCGGAATCGGCGCTTCCGAGGCTGCATCGTTTCTGACGGGAAAACTTCAGGAAACACTTGAAGATAGACTGAGAAACATTACGGGCTTTGACAGAATACAGGTAGAACCTTACGTCTCTGAAACTACAGGCACAATCGGACCAAAGATTACGGTCTCAAAAAGGCTTCTTGCCGACAGACTATATGTGACATATACAACTTCGTTAGGCAATGCTACTGAACAGTCCCTTAGAGTGGAGTTTTTTCTGAATGACAACATATCCCTTGTCGGGGAACGGGATGAGCTCGGAACCCTCGGTGCTGATATAAAGTTCAGAGTGGAGTTCAGATGATAGCAGAAACCCGGGCAAGGAAATTAGTGCGTAGTGCCTGCTGCCTGCTGGTTGCCCTTCTGATAGTTCCGTCTTTTCTGACGCTTCCCTTAAAGGTTCAAGCCGCTGAGGGTTTCCTTGTGGAGAAAATCATCATTAAAGGACTTGCCTCATGCACAAAAGACGAACTCCTCTATTTGATGAATGTCCACCGTGGATTGATAGACGGAAGGACAATTAGTGAGGGGATAAAGAGGGCATTCAGAAAGGGTATATTTGAGGATATTGCAGTCAGTTATACCCCGGACAAGACCCTTGTCATTCAGGTCAGGGAACGCGAATACATTTATAAAATAAAGGTCTCAGGCAACAGATACCTTTCAGGCAGTGAGATAAAAAAGCTGTTTCTCCTGAAAGAGGACGGCATAATGCGCTATGACCTCATTGAGACAGCCAGGAAAAAACTCAAAAACTCCCTCGGACTAATTGGGTTTCCGGAGGCATCACTATCGTTGACTGTGGAAAAAGCTCCAAAACCTTACAGAGTGGTGATAAAACTCAAAGTCAATGAGGGTGAGCCCCTCATTATCCAAAGGATTGAAATCAAGGGTGCTGATCAATGGCTGAAGCAGAAGATGTACGTTGAACCCGGAGAGATATATAACGTTGAAAAGATTAAAAAAGACCTGGTGAGAATCAGGGACTACCTGAAGTCAAAGGGGTATCTTGATCCAACAGTCGGACCCTTTACCTTTTCCGAGGGTCTTCTTACAGTTCCTGTGTCTCCGGGCAAGAGGCTAAAGATTGAGATAAACGGCAATACGGAGATAAGCACATCCAGATTTATGAAGATAATGCCCTTCAGTGAAGCAGAAGAGGTTGACGATGAGTTAATTGAAGAAGTCTCGGCAAAAATACTCTCTCTTTACCATCAGAAGGGATTTATTTATGCCCAGGTGGCACCTTTAAGGACCGAGAATGAAAAGACTATTTCTCTTACCTTTTTCATTTACGAAGGGAAAGCATATAAAATACGGAAGATTGAATTTGAGAACAACTCCATCACTGAAAAGATGCTTAAAAATGTTATAAACCTGAAAGAGGAATCCCCGTATAATCCCGATCTTTTAGAACCGGACGCTGAAACCATAACAGGCCTTTACAGGGCACTGGGTTACCTGAATGCAAAGATTGTGGACACTGCAGTCAATATATCCGGGAAAACAGGGATAGTGGATATAAGATTTATCCTGAATGAGGGACCTCGGTTCCGGATTGGCAAGGTCATAGCCGAAGGCAACACCTTTTTTACTGATAAAGATATCTACAGGATTTTAAATATTAAAAAAGATGCCCCCTATAATGAACTGGATATAATAGATGCAAAAAAGCGTTTGACCGACAGTTATAAGGAGCAGGGTTTTACAGATATCAATGTCTCTGTTGATACCACGACATCAGGGCAGTCAGTGGAAGTCATATTCAGAATCAAGGAAGGTGAGAAGGAATATTTCGGTAAAACAATAGTCAGGGGCAACATGTTCACCAGGACCGAGGTCATTGAAAGGGAGTTCCTTCATAAAGAAGGCGAACCCTTTAACTACAAATTGCTTTTAGAAGGGACAAAACGTCTTTATCGTCTGGGCCTCTTTAAAGATATTAATATTAAACTACTTGATAAAAAGGACAACAAGCGTGATATCGTTATAACCGTCAGTGAAGGCAATCCGGGTGTGGTTGAATTCAGTATTGGGTATGATGACTATGAAGGTCTGAGGGGCTCCATTGACATTAGTTACAGGAATCTATGGGGGATGAACAGGAGGATACATCTCAGAGGTGAATTGAGTACGCTGGAGAAAAGATTTGTTCTTGGTTATCATGAACCCTATCTATTCGGGAAACCGGTTGTCTTCAACACATTCCTCCTCAGAGAGGACCGCACGGAAAAGAGTATCGATACCGGAGAGGTCTGGTACAGGATGAAGAAAAACTCCTCCGGGGTATCAATTGAAAAAAACCTGACCAATAACCTGAAGGCACAGATTGCCTATGACTTTTCCCTTGTCGAAACCTTTGATTTAAAGCCGGATGTTGTTTTATCAAGAGAAGACGAAGGTACACTCGCTATCAGCAGCATACGTACAGGTGCACTCTATGATACCAGAGACAACCCTTTTGACCCTGCCAGGGGGGTATTAATTGGTGCATCCCTGAAGATTGCAAGTACCTATCTCCTTGGAGAAACGGATTTTGTGAAATTGACTATTCATGGAAGTACTTACAGGAAACTCGGAAGACGATTTACTCTTGCCCTTGCTGTTAAAGGAGGGGCGGCACAGGGATTTGCGGACACAAGACAACTTCCCATTGTTGAGAGATTCTTCCTCGGAGGAAGAAATACTGTGAGGGGTTTTGAACAGGATACCCTGGGACCAAAAGGTAAAGATGGTACACCGACCGGTGGAAATGCCTTTCTGATGTCCAATATTGAACTGAGAACTTATGTTGGAAGGGGTTTTAGCATTGTCGGATTTCTTGACGGAGGAAATGTCTGGACAAAAACCGTCAATATGGACCTGACCTTTCGATATACAGCCGGGCTGGGTATAAGATACAGGACACCTGTTGGGCCTATACGGATCGACTATGGGCATAAACTTGACAGAAGGGAGGGTGAAAGTGCGGGAGAGGTACATTTCAGTATCGGACATGCATTCTGATGACAGCACAGCAGGTTGCGGGTTGCGGGTTGCGGGTTCCAGATACAACAACTACATTATTACTATACTACTAACACTGACATTGACATTTACAATGGTACTGACGGCATTCCTGCAACTTTCATCTGCTGAACTCATTGACCGGGTTGTTGCCTTTATTGATGATGAGGCGATTACCCTGACGGATTTTACGCAATATATCAAAAAGGCCAAAAAGTCAGCACACGGGCTTTCTGAAGAAGAGGCTATAAATGCCCTGATTAACCGAAAGCTCCTGCTCAGAGAGGCAAAGAGAATCCGGTTACGCGGCAAATCAGACGATGAACTTATTAAAGAATACGTCGATATAAAAGTCAGGGTCTTTATAAAGATTCCACCGGAAGAGATCGAAAGATTCTATAATGAAAACAGGGAGAGGTTTGGAAAGACCCCGATTGACAATGTTCGGGATGATATTGAGAGACTTCTGAGGGAAAGGGAGGTAAATAAACGCCTCAGGAAACTCATTGAAAAACTGAGGGAGGAATCCTACATAAAAATAAACCTCACACCTTCTTAATCAAGGCAAACTCATCACATTCCGGAAACTTATGACATCTGAGACAGTCTCCCCATATTTTTTGCGGTAACTCCGACTTGTCTATATCGACAAACCCGAGGGACCTGAAAAAATCAGGATTGTAGGTAAGAACAAAGATGCGTTCTATGCCGAGCCGTTTTGCCTCGGAAATACAGTTTTTTACCAGACTTTTTCCTGTTCCCTGCCTCTGGGCATCCGCCTTTACAGCCAGGGACCTTATTTCTGCAAGGTCCTCCCAGAGTATATGCAATGCACAAACGCCTGTTACTTCACCATTATCTTCACATACAATATGGTCCCTGAGGGTTTCATATATCTCGTTGAGTGAGCGCGGCAACATCTGTTCTCTCTTTGCAAAAGAATTAACAAGACGATGTATCTCCCTTACGTCCCTTGTACCGGCCTTTCTAATCCGCAGGGATTTGCTGTTTGCTGTTTTTTTATAACTCATAACCGACCTTTATCGCCCTAAGATTTTCCGGAATAAGTGCAGAGTGCCTTTCAGATACCATGGCCCTGAGGGCCTTTTCTGCCCTGAAAAGGTCTGAGATGCGGGTTTTTCCAAGGAATGCACCAAACATTACCATATTTGCATACTTTATTGAACCAAGCCCTGCAGCCTTCCCTGATGCCTCCACCCCAGAAGAATGAAAGCCGGAACTCTCATCCATCATAGACAGCCTGCCGCACCCATCATCTGTGATTAAAGAGGAATCATAGAACAGAATCCCACCCTTTTTCAGCCTGGGCAGAAACCTTTCAAGGGACAGGCAATTAAAAACAATCAGGATATCAGGATTCAAGATCGACGGAGACCCGATTAAATCATCAGATACTATTACCGTACAATTAGCAGTTCCTCCCCTGATCTCGGCCCCGTAGGATGGGAAATATGTGACATTTTTACCCTCGATCATTAACGTATGTGCAATCAGCCGGCCAAACAATAGTATACCCTGGCCGCCGGAGCCTGCTATGATTATGCTTTTTTCCAAGCCTGCAACTCCCCGTACCTGTCTAACAATATCCCCGTCCTGTAAACTGTCTCCATATGAGTGGATAACCACTGAACTGATTCCACGGGGGTTTTTTCCCAGACAGTCGGACATGGAGATAAAATCTCGATCATGCTGAAGCCCTTGCCTTCCAACTGATATTGGAAAGCTTTCTTTATTAATCTACGGGTCTCTTTTATGCCCTTAATTCCGTCAATAGCCGTCCTGGCTATAAGAACGGCACCCTCAATGGTTGCGAGTATCTCGGCCATGGGAAGGGGGTAGCCCTGGCTCTTCGGATCACGACCGGCGGGAGTGGTTGTAGTCTTCTGTCCCACCAGTGTAGTCGGGGCCATCTGCCCACCGGTCATACCATAGGTTGCATTGTTTATAAAAAAGACAGAGAGGTTTTCACCCCTGTTGGCAGCATGGACAATCTCCCCCAGTCCGATAGAGGCAAGATCGCCGTCTCCCTGATAAGAAAAGACAACGTTGTCGGGCATTACCCTTTTTAAGGCTGTAGCAACAGCAGGAGGTCTTCCGTGTGCACATTCTATTACATCGAAATTAAAATAATCATAGGCAAAAACGGCACAACCAACAGGTGCTATGCCTATGGTCCGTTCCCTTATCCCGAGTTCGTCAATACACTCTGCAACAAGACGGTGCACTATACTATGCCCGCATCCCGGACAGAACCTGAAAGGCACATCCTTAAGACTTTCCGGTCTTTTAAACACCTGAATCATGTGATATTATAACAGATGAACGAAGATACCCGGATAAAAATTCATGAAGTTTCAGCTGAGTGGCAGACTACCTTCTTTTTACCTGATCCTTTAGCACGATAAAGCGCCATATCAGCAGTATACAAGAGGTCTTTTGCGGATTTACCATCCTCAGGAAATCCTGATATCCCACCACTTACGGTTATATGTATCTTTACTGTATTATTTTTGTTGAAAACATTCTCCGCCACCCGCTCCCTGATCCTGTCGGCAAGAAGAAGGGCCTCTGTCTTGGATGTCCTCGGAAGGATGATAACAAACTCTTCTCCACCATACCTTGCAACAACATCGGTTTTCCTCGCTGAGTTCAGGATAATCTCAGACACCTCTCTCAGGATATCATCTCCAACCTGGTGACCATAGGTATCATTTATTACCTTAAAGTCATCGATGTCAAAGATAACAAGGCAAAAGGCGTCCTGATACCGCCTTGCCCTTGCAAGCTCCGATTCGAGGGAACGGTAAAAAAATCTCACATTATAGAGACCTGTCAGGTCATCGGTTATAGAGAGTCTCCTTGTCTCCTCAAAAAGTCTGATCTTCTCCACTATCAGGGATATCTGGTTGCCAATAAGGGCCATCATGGATGCGAGGTCAAAGTCAAAAACCCTCTCAGACCTGCTGGCAAGAAAGAGCATGCCGGATATCGAATTTGATACCTTCAGAGGTATTGCTCCCAAAAAGACAACCCCCTCTTTTTTCAGATGATGAAAGTTCTTGACCTGATCCTTTTCAAGTATATATAACGGCTCTGCAGCATCCAGTATTGACCATACAAACTCATCAAGCTTGCCTTCATTTAACTGCTTCAGGAAGTTCAGGGAAACCCCTGCATGACTCTTGAGTATGAGACCACTGTTGTCAGTCAACACTATCCATCCTACACTGAAATCCGTTATCATTAATACCTTCTCAAGAAGGTCATTGAAGACCCGGTCAATATCATAGGAGGATATAAACGCACCTGAAAGTGTATTAATGACCATTAGCTCACGATTACGTTTTACAAGCTCCTTTTCTACTGTCAGATAATGTGATACGTCATAGAAAAGCAGACTCAAAATCTCCTTGCCATCCATTGAAGTGGCGGGATGTATTGTGACTTCATATTCAATTTCCCCGATACGCAGCCTGTCCTTAATGTCTTCACATGTATTGAGACAATGTTGCACAGAAGGCCAGAAACTTGATAATTCATCTATTTCCCTGAAATCCCTGCTTTTTATGGATGATTCCTCCACCCCAAGTATCCCCGCAAAGGCCTTGTTGAAGGCTATAACCTTTCCCGCCCTGTTTATCACCAGAAGTGGTTCCATAACAAAGTTGCAGAGAAAGGCATCGGTCCTTTTCAGGGGTATGTTTTCCGTCAAGAGTTATTCTCCTCCCCGATTTATGATCAGTGTAATATCCTCGAACAAACCGGAAACACTGATACTTACCAGATTGCAGTTATTTGTCATTCCAGCAATCCCGAATGCTTTCAGGGAATGACGGAAAAACGCTAACTGCTCTATTTTATACATAGACTCTATATAGTTTATTGTAAGGGTTACGCCGGAGATAATCAAGTCCACCTATCCTCTGTAATTGCCACCGGCTTAGCTCTTTCTTTAAAATGGGGAGCAATAAATAAAGCTATTACGTCTTATTGCTGGGTTTTGGCATTAAAATTCAACTATTGAGCGGCTAATGAACTATTTTAAAGGCCTATCTCCTCAGGTAATCCGATCCTGCCAAGTACGGCCGTTGCAGCAGCCACTGCAGGGTTTGAGAGATAGACCTCACTTCCAGGGTCTCCCATCCTTCCCACAAAGTTTCTGTTTGTGGTGGCAACAGCCCTCTCTCCCTTTGCGAGGATACCCATATGACCGCCCAGGCAGGGACCGCATGTAGGTGTTGATACCACGGCATCAGAGTCAATAAAGACCTCGATCAACCCTTCCTTCAGGGCCTGTTTGTAGATGGCCTGCGTTGCCGGAATAACGATCATACGAATATTGGGATTGACCTTTCTGTCCCTTATTACCCCTGCAGCCTCCCTGAGGTCTTCAATGCGTCCGTTTGTACAGGACCCTATCACAACCTGATCTATGGTAATATCAGTCAGCTCTTTGGCAGGTCTGACATTGGAGGGCAAATGAGGACAGGCAACCAGGGGTTCAATCGTTGAGCAGTCATACTCCCTGGTCTCCACATATACTGCATCAGGGTCGGACTGATAGAACTTATACTCCCTCCTGGCCCTCCCCTTCACATATGCCTCTGTTATATCGTCAGGGACAATTATCCCGCTTTTTCCCCCCGCCTCTATGGCCATATTACACATGGTAAGCCTGCTGAACATCGGCAGGGTCCTTATCGTCTCACCCTCAAACTCCATAGCCCTGTAAAGGGCGCCATCCACGCCAACATCTCCGATTGTATGAAGTATGAGGTCCTTGCCGCCGACCCATTTCCCGAGGCTTCCGTAATAGATAAACTTCATGCTTTCCGGAACCTTGAACCAGCACTCACCGGTTGCCATGGAAGCTGCAACGTCGGTAGAGCCAACACCGGTTGAGAAGGCACCAAGGGCACCGTATGTGCACGTATGGCTGTCGGCTCCTATTACAAGATCACCCGGAACCACGTGTCCCTGCTCCGGCAGCAGGGCATGTTCGACCCCCATCCTGCCAACCTCAAAATAGAGCTCCAGTCCCTGCTCTCTTGAAAAAAGCTTCAACATCCTGCATTGCTCAGCAGCCTTTATATCTTTCTGAGGGGCAAAGTGATCCGGTATAAAGGCCACCCGCTCAGGATTAAAGACCTTTTCAGCTCCGATCTTCCTAAACTCCTTTATGGCGATAGGCGCAGTTATATCGTTTGCAAGTATAAGGTCCACCCTTGCATTTATCAACTCTCCAGGAGAGACCTCTTTTTTTTCAGTATGGGCAGCAAGTATCTTCTCAGTAATAGTCATCCATTCCTCCATCAAAAATAAAAAACTCTAAACCTGGTCACAAATTTACAAGACAAAGACTTATCAACTTGTTTAATCCGCAGATTTCGCAGATTAACGCAGATTATAAAGATTGACTAACCTAAAAAAGTCCAAGACTGTCATTGCGAGGAGTAAAGCGACAAAGCAATCTGTTTTAAAAATCAGACTGCAAGAAATTGCTTCGCTCCGCTCGAAATGACAAAAAAGATATTTTCAGACTTTTTACAACATTATCAAGGTTAAAAAGGGAACTGAAATTATGAAAATCTGCGAAATCTGTGTAATCTGCGGATACTCCTTGTCTTTTCAATCATATCCCCTTCTGCGGCTCCCTCTTTCTGCCTTCAAGCTTGTTCAGGGCATTAATATACGCTTTTGCAGCAGCAACAATGATGTCCGTATCAGATCCATATCCCCTGACCGTATGGCCGTCCTCTTCAAGGGTTACCATGACCTCTCCAAGCGCGTCAGTGCCCCCTGTTATACCCTTTATCTCGAACTTCTCAAGATGGCTCTTTGTCTCTGTAATCCTTGCAATGGCACAGTAAGCGGCATCAACAGGACCATCACCTTCCTCGGTACGCTCAACAACCTCGTCCCTGACCTTCAGACGGACTGTGGCAGTCGGCTTGACCGATGTGCCGCTTGAGACCTTCAAATCCATGAGGCTGAAGACCTCGGGAACTCTTTTTACCTCTTCAGATACAAGGGTCTCGATATCCTCGTCAAATATATATTTCTTCTGGTCACACAGACGCTTGAACCTCTCAAATGCCTTGTTGAGCTCCTCATCACCCAGTTCATAACCAAGCTCCCTGAGCCTCTCCTTAAAGGCATGCCTGCCCGAGTGCTTTCCGAGGACCAGCTTGCTCTGCGGTATCCCGACCGTTTCGGGTTTCATAATCTCGTAGGTTGAGCGCTCCTTGAGAACCCCGTCCTGGTGAATTCCGGCTTCATGGGCAAAGGCATTGGCACCGACTATGGCCTTGTTCGGCTGTACGACCACACCTGTAATCTTTGAGACAAGACGGCTCGTCTTGTATATCTCCTCAGTAACTATTCCGGTCTCTGCATTAAAGAACTTCGGCCTTGTCTTAAGCGCCATAACTACCTCTTCCAATGCCGCATTCCCGGCCCGCTCGCCAATGCCGTTCAACGTGCACTCAACCTGGCCGGCCCCCTTAAGGACAGCAGTCAGTGAGTTAGCCACTGCAAGGCCAAGGTCATTATGACAATGTACGGAGATTACCGCCTTATCAATATTCGGCACCCTGTTCATCAGATACTCAATCAGTTCGCCAAATTCCCGGGGTATGGTATAGCCCACGGTATCAGGAATATTCACGGTTGCAGCCCCTGCCTTTATAACCTCTTCTGTAACCCTGCAGAGAAAATCCCAATCACTCCTTGTGGCATCCTCAGCAGAGAACTCCACATCATCCGTAAAACCCCTTGCCTTCTTCACTGCATCTACGGCTGCATTCAAAACCTCTTCCCTGCTCATTCGGAGTTTATACTTCAGGTGAATGTCCGAGGTGGCGAGAAAGGTATGTATCCTTCCGGACTCCGCGGGTTTTATCGCCTCTGCCGCGCGCTCGATATCTACATCCTTTGCCCTGGCAAGCCCTGCAACAGTGACTCCCTTTATCTCTTCTGCAATTCGCCTTACGGCCTCAAAATCGCCAGGGGAGGCAACTGGAAAGCCGGCCTCTATCACGTCAACGTTTAACCTTGCCAGTTGACGGGCAACATGGAGTTTTTCCTCCACATTCATCGAGGCCCCCGGTGACTGCTCGCCGTCTCTGAGGGTTGTATCAAAAATCCTTATGTATCTCACAATTTTCGAATTCCTTTTAGTTTTTTTAGTTTATGGTGATAAGAAACAGGCGTCAGGTAGTGGCTCTTTTATCCGGATTCTTAATCCTTTTTTTCTTTTTGTATAACAGGTACGCGTTTTCTATTATACCCCAAAAGAGATAGACCATTGCAAAGGAAAAGAGTGCAACCGGGGGGTGGATAACAGTAGCAACTATAAGGAGCACAAATATGACAAGGACCCAGAAGGGCTTCCTCTTTTTAAAGTCTATTTCTTTAGCGCCGTGAAACCTCATTGTACTGATCATCAGAATTGCAAGGACAACCGTGAGCAGGAGTATCAGAATACTCTTCTCGGGTCTGTCTTCGGTAATATTTTCGTAAAAGATAACGAGTGTTGCGATTATGACGGCTGCAGCAGGGATGGGCAGGCCTGTAAATGAGCGTTTTTCTGCCGAGCCCATCTGGATATTATAACGTGCAAGTCTCAGTGCACCGCATGCAACAAAGAGAAAGGCCGCGGCTGCTCCAACACGGCCAAAGGGGTTTAGTGACCATGTATAGAGCAAAATGGCAGGGGCAACACCAAATGCAACAAGGTCACTCAGGGAGTCAAGCTCCACACCAAATCTGGTAGTACTGTTTGTAAGCCTTGCCACCCAGCCATCAAGTCCGTCAAAGACAGTGGCAATCAGTATTGCCCAGGCCGCCCTGACATAATCACCGTTAAGTGCAGAGAGCACTGCATAAAATCCAAAGAACATACCGCAAAGGGTAAGCCCGTTGGGAAGTAGGTAAACACCTTTTTTCATTTGAAAACATCCTTTCGCCGGACGCAGAATAGCGTCCGATTGAGTTTTATTTTCTGGCCACTATTGTCTCACCGGCCCGGACTTTCTGGCCGACCTTTACCTCTATCTGTACAGCTACCGGAAGATAGAGGTCCACTCTTGAACTGAATTTAATCATACCGTATCGTTGTCCCCTTTTAAGTATCTCACCAGGGCCTACCCTGCACACAGCCCGTCTGGCGATAAGGCCTGCGACCTGCCTGACCAGCACATGGCCGTACTCTGTATTGAGAAGCATGGCTATGTTTTCATTGCTGAGGGATGCCTCATCCGTGTATGCCGCACTAAACCCGCCGGGGGTATGTTTTACCTTCTCAACCGTACCATCGCAGGGTGCCCTGTTGACATGGACGTTAAAGGGAGACATAAATATGCTGACCTGTTTGACCTTATCCTTAATATACTCTTCCTCCGTTGTCTCCTTTACAAGTATTACCTTACCGTCTGCAGGAGAGACAAAGATATCTTTTTCCTCAGGAATCGTCCTCTCAGGGTCCCTGAAGAAGTAGAGAATGAATAGAAAGAGTATCAGCGGCAACACAGCCGTCCAGGGCTGCCATATCAGGTTGATAATTACTGTGAGAAGTGCCGTGACAGCCACAAAGGGCCGGCCTTCAGGTGCTATTTTTAACATATATGGATTATATTACAGTAGGCGGGTTAAAAGCCATATAAGGG
>CAZXDE010000007.1:13504-26195 GCA_964639515.1 uncultured Thermodesulfovibrio sp. | reverse complement strand
CGGGTTGCGGGTTAAGGAAAAAGAAACCCTGAACCTTGAACCCGGAACCCTGAACCTTGAGTTTTATAAGCATATCGGTATCTACAGCTATCGCAGGGACGTGCTTTTGAAATTGACGGAACTTCCGCAATCCGCCCTTGAGAAGGCTGAAAAACTTGAGCAGTTGAGGGCGTTGGAGAACGGGTATAAGATAAAGATTGGGATTACCGGGCACGAGACCATCGGGGTGGATACAAGGGAGGATATGGAGAAGGTTGAGAGATGGTTAGGAGAGAGCGGGAAATAGTAAAGAAGTTTACTGGAGTAAATTCGTGGCTGAATATTTTAATAATCCGGGAGAAAGGGTGGTGAAATGGCAAAGTATATCTTTGTAACAGGCGGGGTTGTATCCTCTCTTGGTAAGGGGATTGCATCCGCTGCCATAGGGGCCTTATTGGAGGCACGGGGACTACGGGTTACACTTCAGAAACTTGACCCCTATATAAATGTTGACCCCGGCACACTCAGCCCCTTTCAGCATGGAGAGGTCTTTGTTACGGATGACGGTGCGGAGACGGACCTCGACCTCGGACATTACGAGAGGTTTACACACATAAGGACCAAACAGGCCAATAATGCCACCACCGGACGGATTTACCACAATGTAATAACAAAGGAGAGAAGGGGTGATTATCTTGGGGATACAGTACAGGTAATACCTCATATAACGGATGAGATCAAGAATACCATTAAGGCCGTCAGTGATGATTACGACGTTGTTATTGTGGAGATTGGCGGCACTATCGGCGATATAGAGAGCCTGCCCTTTCTGGAGGCCATCAGGCAGATGCGGTATGACGTGGACAGGGAGAATGTGCTCTATGTTCATCTGACCCTCATCCCCTATATACCGAGTGCAGGGGAGCTTAAGACAAAGCCCACGCAGCACAGCGTGAGGGAATTAAGGGAGATCGGTATTCAGCCTGATGCACTCCTGTGCCGCTGTGACAGACCCCTGCCACCGGGGATCAAGAAGAAGATTGCCCTCTATTGTAATGTTGATGTGGATGCCGTTATCGCTGCGATTGATGTGGAGACCATCTATGAAGTGCCCCTTGCACTCCATGAGGAAGACCTTGACACACTTATAGCAAACAAGTTCGGTTTTGAGACAAAAAAGCCGGATCTTGGTAGATGGCAGAAGGTGGTCAGGAGGATAAAAGAGCCCAGAAACGAGGTTACCATAGCCATTGTAGGTAAATATATTGGGCTGAAGGACTCCTATAAAAGCCTTCTTGAGGCACTTATACACGGCGGTATTGCCAATGATGCAAGGATTATCTTTCAATGGGTCGATTCCGAAGAGTTAGAGGTTCATGGTCCTGAAAGGTTTCTCTCCGAGGTTGACGGTATCCTGGTGCCCGGCGGATTCGGCTACAGGGGGATTGAAGGCAAGATTGAGGCAATAAGGTATGCAAGGGAAAAGAAGATACCCTATCTGGGAATATGCCTGGGGATGCAGTGTGCAGTGATAGAGTTTGCAAGGAATGTCTGTGGTCTTGAAAAGGCGAACAGCTCGGAGTTTGATATAAATACACCGGACCCCGTGATCTATCTTATGGAGAAATGGTATGACTTCAGAAAGGGGAAGGTCGAGGAGAGGTCTGTTGAGAGCCAGAAGGGTGGCACCATGCGGCTTGGCGCCTATCCATGCGTGCTCACAGAGGGCTCACATGCTCACAATGCCTACAAGGTTAAGGAGATATCAGAAAGACACAGGCACCGGTATGAGTTCAATAACGCATACCGGGGTGTGTTGACCAGGCATGGACTGAGGGTAAGTGGAGCGAGTCCTGACGGCGAACTTGTAGAGATCGTTGAGCTTGAGGACCATCCATGGTTTCTTGGGTGTCAGTTTCATCCCGAGTTCAAATCCCGCCCTACAGAGCCTCATCCCCTCTTCAAGTCGTTCATAGAGGCCTCCCTCAGGGAGAAGAGGTCCCTGTTTCCGTACCTGGAAGATGAATCCCTGACAGATATACGTGTCTCTGCAGAGCATGATGATAACGATGAAGCCGGATAGGAAGGGTTTGGCAGGAGATGGTCTCCTTGTCATTGCGGGCCCGTGCGTGATAGAGACGGAGGATATAGTCCTTGAGACTGCTCAAAGGCTCAGGGATATCTGCCGGGGGCTGCAACTGCCGTTCATATTCAAGAGCTCTTATGACAAGGCAAACAGGACGTCCGTAAAATCCTTTCGCGGACCCGGAATTGACCGGGGGCTGAGGATACTTGAGGCCGTAAGGGACAAGCTTTCAGTGCCGGTGCTTACTGATGTGCATTCCCCTTCAGAGGCAGTACGTGCTGCCGAGGTCGTGGATATCATTCAGATACCTGCCCTTCTGTGCCGTCAGACAGACCTCATCATAGCTGCCGCAGAGACCGGAAAGGGTGTGAATATCAAGAAGGGACAGTTTCTCTCCCCCTGGGATGTCGAAAATGTTATAGATAAATTCACATCTACCGGCAATACCAACCTGATGATAACCGAGAGGGGAACCTCTTTTGGATATAATAACCTGGTCGTTGACTTCAGGGCTTTTCCTGTAATGAGGTCTTTCGGTTATCCTGTAATTTTTGATGTTACTCACAGTCTGCAGCTTCCCGGAGGGCAGGGTACATGTTCGGGCGGGCAGCGGGAGTTTGCCGAACCGCTCGCAAGGGCTGCGGTTGCAGCCGGTGTGGACGGGCTCTTTATGGAGGTACACCCGGACCCTGACAGGGCCTCCTGCGACGGGTCGAACATGATACCCCTTAAAGAGGTGGAGGGGCTTTTGGGAAGATTAAGGGAGATATTCCGGGTGACAAAGGGTTTATGAATATCCTTGAACAGGCAAAGAAGGTATTAAGTATTGAGGCCCTGGCTATCTCTGCCATGATAGAGAGGCTGGACGGCAATTTTGAGGAGGCCGTAGAGGCCATCTGCAGCAGCAGCGGAAGGACTGTTGTGACGGGTATGGGCAAGTCCGGCATAATCAGCAAGAAAATAGCTGCAACCCTGTCATCTACCGGGACCCCTGCGGTCTTTCTCCATCCTGCCGAGGCGTGTCACGGAGACCTCGGGATGGTGACTGACGAGGATATTATAATAGCCCTTTCAAACAGTGGTGAAACTGAGGAGATAATAAGGCTCATTCCATACCTGAAACGCTTTGGCGTCACCCTTATATCCCTGACAAAGCCGGGCTCCACCCTTGCCGGGGCGTCCGAGTTTGTGCTTGATACATCCGTCAGGGAAGAGGCCTGCCCAATGGATATTGTTCCCACGGCGTCAACGACTGCAGCTCTTGCAATGGGCGATGCCCTTGCAGTGGCGCTTATAATGAGACGGGGTTTCAGGGAAGAGGACTTTGCCATGTTTCATCCCAACGGCTCACTCGGTAAAAAGCTGCTTATAAAGGTTGAAGACCTTATGCATACGGGAGAAAGCATCCCCGTGGTCGGCCTGGATACACCCATGACGGATACCACACTTGTGATGTCCTCCAAACGCCTCGGTATGACCATTGTCTGTGATGAGACGGCAAAGGTGGCAGGTGTAATAACGGACGGTGACCTCAGGCGCGGGCTGCATAAATGGGGGGCTGGGCTTTTCGGGATGAAGGCTGCTGAGGTAATGACCCGGAATCCAAGAATGATTTCCAGGGATACGCTTGCTGCAAAGGCACTCTCTTTGATGCAGCAGCACTCCATAACGGCCCTGATAGTGCCGGATGAGGAGAGCAGGCCGGCAGGTGTAATTCACCTCCATGATATCCTGAAGAAGGGGATCGTTTGAAGGAGAATTTACCCCGGCCTGATACGGCAGACGTTGTCCTGGAGGCGGCAAGGAAAATAAAACTCCTTATCCTTGATGTGGACGGTGTCCTTACCGACGGGGGGATAATCCTTGATAACGAGGGTAATGAGCTCAAGTCCTTCCATGTCCGGGACGGACACGGTATAAGGCTGCTTATACGCAAGGGTGTGGATGTGGCGATTATTACAGGCCGTCGTTCAAAGGTGGTTGAGCGGAGGGCTCATGAACTGGGGGTTAAGGAGGTCTACCAGAAGTGTTTTAACAAGGTAATCGCCTATGAACAGATAAAGGAGACATTCGCCTTACAGGACGAAGAGGTCGCATATATCGGCGATGATGTTGTAGATATCCCTCTGCTCAGGAGGGTGGGACTACCTGTAACCGTGGCTGATGCATCCGAGGATGTGAGGGCTTTTTCAATGATAGTGACCGGAAACAGAGGGGGCAGGGGGGCGGTGAGAGAGATTACCGACCTTATTCTTAAGGCAAAAGGGTTTTGGGAAGAGATAATTAATGACTACATTAAGACTTAACATCCCTACCATACTGACATTCAGCCGCATAGTCTCCATACCTTTCTTTCTTGTGCTTGCCCCCAACTATCCGGTCTGGGGGGCATTGATCTTCGGTCTGGCGTCCCTGACGGATTTCCTCGACGGCTACATTGCAAGGAAAACCGGGCAGATTACCAAATTCGGGATCATCATGGACCCCATAGCTGACAAGTTCCTTGTAATCTCGGCACTGATTCTCCTTGTTGACCTTGGAAGCCTTTCGGCCTTTGTGGCCATAGTGATTATCGTCAGGGAGTTCCTGGTGACCGGACTCAGGGTGGTTGCCCTGTCAAAAAATATTGTCATACCGGCTGAAATGGGTGGAAAGCTGAAGACAACAGCCCAGATTATTGCCATCCTGTGTCTGGTGTTGAAGGACAGCCTGTTCGGTATAAACCTCTACGCTCCCGGCGTTGTCCTTATCTGGGTTGCCCTTGTGCTTGCAGTCTTTTCAGGATTTCAATATACTGTTTCCTTCTGGAAGGCGGTAAAATGATCGTCGTATTACTGATAGTCTCATATATTGCCGGAACCATTCCCTTTGGCCTTATCATTGCAAAAGCCCGGGGGATTGACCTCAGACGGGTCGGCAGCGGCAATATAGGGGCTACCAATGTCCTTAGGACAGTCGGGAAAAAGGAGGCGCTTTTTACCCTGACAGGGGATCTCATGAAGGGGGCCTTTGCTGTTGCCCTGATGAAGGTTTCCGGATATGGCGACCCATACACCGGGCTTGCAGGGTTATTTGCCGTAACAGGACATGATTATCCGGTATTTTTCAGGTTTCGCGGGGGAAAGGGCGTTGCAACTTCAATAGGGGCGCTCCTCGTATATGCCCCATATGTTGGTCTGTTCACAGTAGTGATATGGCTTGCCGTGATATTTATATCCCGATACTCCTCCCTCGGTGCACTTACCGCCTTTACACTTTTGCCCCTGAATATGATTATCTTTAAAAAGGGCCTCCCCGGTTTATCTCTTTCATTGCTCTTTGCCGTACTCATTTACATAAAGCATAGGGAGAATATCAGGAGGCTCCTGCAAGGCAAAGAGCCCAGGGTTGGACAAAAAAAAAATAATTAGTGATATAATAATATTATTATGAAATAATGTAAAAATTTTCTGCTTGCGGCAAGTCAAAATCTTCCCGGGGGTATGTGCTTGAAGAAAACGGCTGTTCTTTTTCTGAGCCTTTTACTTTTTTTAACCCAGCTGTTTTTTGCCCGAACAGTTGGGGCGGAACTTACAACAAAGGAGGCTCTGACAACACCTGAGACCTACTCATATCTTCTATTGGAGGAAGCCGGGAAAAAGTCCGGCACCGAATCCGTTAAACTCATTGAAAAGGCAATCAAGGTGTCTCCGAATGACCCTGCAGCATATTTTGAGCTTTTCGATAAAACCCTCTCATTACAGCCGCAGGAATTTTTTCACTCCCTGAACCATTTATTTAAGGGCATAGCCGTTTACCCCAGGAGTTTCTGGTGGTTTTTCAACCTTACGGGCATATTATCAGGAGCACTCTTAACCGCCCTTGTACTTATCCCCATTATTATTGCCTTAACAAGGTTGCCCCTTGATATTCCGCTCATGGCACATGAAATACAGGAAAATACCAGGACGGCAGGTTATCTCCTTGTGCTGATTCCTTCCCTGTTGGGGCCATACTATTTTCTTGCCTCTCTATGCTTTCTATCCTTCCTGCACCTGAAAGAAAGGCCGAGGTATGCAGGATACCTATTACTTATTGCGCTCATGTTCGCCCCCCTGCCGACTGCATATCTGAACAGTTACCTTTCTGCAAGTTCTTCACCGGAGATAAAGGCCGCTGTTGCAGTTAATGAAGGCAGAAGTAATGCCTATGCAATTGAGACCCTCAAGGCCAAGAAAGAAATACCCTTAAAATTTTCTTATGCCCTCGCGCTCCAGAAAGTGGGAAGGATCAGGGCTGCCGCCGGGGAATACAGAAAGCTGATCTCATTAAAAAAGGACCCCAGGTTTTACATAAATCTTGGAAATTGCTATGCGGCAATGAAGCGGCTGAATAAGGCGATGGATATGTATAAGACTTCTATAAGTATTAAACCACTCCCCTCGGCCTATTACAATCTGAGCATGTTGGCAAGGGAAAAGCTGGATTTCACTGCCGGAGACGGATATTTCCAGCAGGCCTCGAATATGGACTTTGACAGGATTGCACAATTCAGAGAATTACGCAACGACACTAAAACGCTTGACCTTATGGACGAGACACTATCTACAAGAGAACTGCTTTTGTTTGCAGTGGGGCAGGGATTGAAAGATGCAAAGATATTTTCTCTCAACGGGCCTTTGGTATTGATGGCCTTTTCGCTTTTATTAATAGTTATGCTCTTCATGTCCCGAGATTCGACTGCAATGGCAACGAGGTGTCGAAAGTGCGGAAAACTCTACTGTGCTGCCTGTGAAAGACGTATGCCCAGGGGGGGGATGTGTACTGAATGCTTCCGGTCGATGATATCCTTTGAATCAAACCCGGCTGAAAGGGTTGATACCATTGTAAAGACTCATAATTATCTTAAGAAGAGGCGCAGGATACTTAATATCCTCTCCTTTACAATTCCGGGGATAACGCTGCTTTACGGTGGCAGGGTCTTCAGCGGAATCTTTTTTTCCTTTATCTTTCTCTTCTCTGCTTCAGCCCTGATTTTATCTGAATTCTTCAGGTTCAATATATATCCCTACAATCATAGCTGGCTTACTTTTGTCCTCGCCCTGATTTTAATATTATCTTATCTGTCAGGTAATCTTTATACAATGAGGAGGCTGAAAAAAGGATGGCTTTAACAGGCTCAATAAAGGAGTTCGGCCTTGCGGATATCCTGCAGCTAATTTATTTCCAGAAAAAAACAGGGATCCTTGAGGTTGAAGGTCCTGTGGATATTATAAAAATCTACTTCCACGAAGGCAATATTGTTGCTGCAAGGTCAGCCAAGAGACCTGAGGAGAATCGTATCGGTAATATCCTGATAAAAAAGGGTATTCTCAAGGAAGAAGAGCTGAAGGATTTACTCCGGAGACAGGCTCAGAGTGGTACAAGACTTGGAAGTCTCCTCATTCAGGAGAATCTTGTACCAAAAGAAATTCTCATAGACATAATTACCCACCAGATTACAGACCAGATCGTACAGATGTTTACATGGAAAAAAGGGACTTATGAGTTTACACCTCAGGGGGTACCGATCGATAAAAACCTTGGCATTTCCCTTGACACGCAGCATCTGCTCATGGAGGGGTTAAGGATTGTAGATGAGTGGTCAATCATCGAGGGCACACTCACTCTTGACACTGTTTTTGAGAAGGTGGACAAATCAGTGGAGGATGAACTGTCGGAGGAGGAAGAGGAGGCCCTGAATCTCGTAGATGGCGAAAACGATGTAAGTACCATAATTGAACTCTCGGGCAAGGATGATTTCGGTATTTCCAAGACCCTTGTTTCATTACTGGAAAAAGGTCTGATTGTCCCCATTGAAGAGGCAAAGGAGGTAGCGGAGGAACCTGTAAAAAAGAGAAACCTGTCAATTGTAATGACTTACCTCATTCCGTTACTTATAATCCTTGGCTTTGTTGTCTCATTTGCCCCCGCTACTGTCAGGAACCTTCCATTAGTTGACAGACTTGAGGCCTCTAATAAATTAGAGTTCATCAGGTTGTCTGTTGAATCATACAGGATAAAGAACGGATACTATCCGAAGAATCTGCCGGTTGACAATGCAACGGATCCCTGGGGAAATCGTTATGTCTATCTGCTTACCGGCAATGGATACAGACTCTTCAGTGCAGGTCCGGATGGAAAACCGGATACCGGTGATGATATATTTTGAGATGAAAGAGGACAAAGCTTAGTCATCCGCAGATTACGCAGATTTCTCAGATTAAACTTGAAATACTCGAAACTAAAATAAAAACATTGAAAGATGTCACCCTGAATTTATTTCAGGGTCTCTTTTTTAGAATTCTGAAACAATATTGATCTTATTTTAAATCTGAGAAATCTGTGTAATCTGCGGATAAAAAATCTTAAATATGAAAAAGGCTGTCATACTTCTCAGCGGCGGGATAGACTCCTCCACAACCCTTGCGATTGCAAGGTCTGAGGGCTATGAGTGTTATACCCTCACTTTTGATTACAGCCAGAAACACCGGCGGGAGCTTGAGTCTGCCAAAAAGGTGGCAGATGCCCTGGGTGTAAAAAGGCATCTTGTAATCCGTTTTGACCTCCGGGAGATAGGGGGCTCGGCCCTGCTGACCGGTGAGATCGAGGTGCCGAAACACAAGGCTGAGGCCGAAGGTCGGAAGTTGGAGTTCAATCGTCAATCGTCAATCGTCAATCGTCAATCGTCAATTCCCGTAACCTATGTCCCGGCCCGGAACACCATCTTCCTATCCTTTGCCCTTGGCTGGGCGGAGGTGCTTGAGGCAGGGGATATTTTTATTGGTGCCAATGCCGTGGATTACAGCGGGTATCCTGACTGCAGACCTGAATATCTCCAGGCCTTTGAGGGAATGGCAAACCTTGCAACCAGGGCCTCTGTTGAGGGTAAACTGAGATTCCGTATCCTGGCCCCGCTGTTGCATCTGACCAAAGGGGAGATAATCAGGCAGGGTATGGAGCTCGGGGTTGATTACGGCCTTACCTGGAGCTGCTATGACCCTGCACCTGAGGGCAGACCGTGCCTGAGATGTGACAGCTGTAAATTCAGGGAAAAAGGATTTTCGGAGGCTGGGCTCAAAGACCCGCTTCTCCTGCGGTAATGACAAATGACCGTAATTTATACACAGATCAGGGCTGCACTATGGATATCCGGGACAGGTCGTAAACTATGATTTCAGCTCTGCCGTTATACAGCTTTATCTCCCCTTTTACATCAACGGCCTTGCCCTGAAAGGCGTTTACAATGTCAATGGAAGCTGCTGAGCCGGGCGATTTCATTATCATGACAGTGAAGTTCTTCTCATGCCTGAAATCCCTCTCACTGTTTAGAAAGACCCTGTCACCGATATCATGGGCTTTTCTGACAAAAAACCGGACCGTTTTTATTTGACCAGTCTGTTTTCTCGCAGTCTCGGGACAGATTGTCCC
Organism: uncultured Thermodesulfovibrio sp.; assembly: GCA_964639515.1. Lineage (GTDB taxonomy): Bacteria > Nitrospirota > Thermodesulfovibrionia > Thermodesulfovibrionales > JdFR-85 > BMS3Bbin07. Next base: position 16,681 of record CAZXDE010000007.1, on the reverse strand, counting down.
CTCCTGTCCGCAAGTCTTTGATAATTCGAGGTTCTTCTTATACTCCCGTTCCCAGGCAAGGTGTCTTCTTTCATCCCATAATCCTGTCCCCTTCTCCCTTGCCTCCCTCTCATATCTCCGGAACGCTTTAAGATACTGAAACGGGTATCTTGTATATGCAAAGGCATAGCCCTGGAGGATGAGTTCCTTGTTGATAAAGGTGTCATCCAGCCAGGCATAACGGAGAAGGCGATTGTACTTGCCCCTGTTGATTGTCCTGTCCCGGTCTCTCCTGAGACATATCTTCTTCCCGTTGATAAGGGCCTTCAGTTTCCCGGATGCCTCTTTGCCGAACCATGCTACATCAACCCGCTGATCAACTGTCTCGGGGGTGTCAATTCCGATAAGCCTTACACGCTCATTGTTTTCGATGACAAACGTGTCTCCGTCAATAACCTTTTTGACGTAAAAATACTTGCAACCTGTGCCGGCAGCATACGAGGGGGTTGTCCATGAAAAGATAATCAACCACAGGACAACCCCGGTCAATAGTAAATGTCCGATGTTTTTCTTGCTCAAAACTCTTTGCTCAGACCCTCCAGCAGAGCTTTTTCTCCCTTGCCGACTCAACCTCCATACGCCTCTCCTCAAACCCTTTTTTGCCCATCATTCCGTAGGTGAGGTTTTTCCCCTCTTCAACCCCCGGCTGGTTAAAGGGGTTAACCCCAAGGAGGAACCCTGTAAGGGATGTGACAATCTCAAAGAAGATAAAAAGCTGCCCCAGGTGATAGGCGTCAATGGCAGGCATGCTTATGGTGAGGTTTGGTCTTCCCGCCTTTGCCAGTGCAAGTTCTGAAGACTCCTCTTCAGCCTTTATGAGTTCGGAAAGGGAGTGTCCACAGAGGTAATTAAGACCCTCCATATCCTCAAATATGTGCGGGGTCTTTATATCCACCCCATAATCTTCTATCCTGACGAAGATAACCACCTTGTCTTCAGGGCCCTCTACCCAGAGCTGCAACTGGGAGTGCTGATCTGTGGTTCCGACAGAGGGATAGGGAGTCAGGCCCATGCCAAGCTTGCCGAGACTCTCTGCCCATAGCTGACAGAACCATTCTGAAAAGGGCTTCAGTCCATCGGCATAGGGGATGATAACATCTATGTTCCTTCCAGCCTCGGTCTTCATGAGGTAAAGGATGAACGACAGGAGGAGGGCTGGATTTTTCCAGATGTCCTCCTCCAGACACTTTTCCCTCATATCCCTTGCCCCCTTCAGGAGCGCTCTTGAATCTACCCCGATAACCTCTGCGAGCAGGAGTCCCACTGCACTCAATACCGAATACCTGCCGCCAACGCCCGGTGGAATGGGGAGTGATTCCAGCCCGTAGCGCTTTACTATTTCCCTCAGGTTGCCCTTTTCAGGGTCGGTAGTAGCTACAAACCTTTCGGATATCTTTTTGCCGAGAACCTTTTCCATCTCTTCCCAGAGGATCATAAAGGAGGATGCGGTCTCGGCAGTGCTGCCGGATTTTGTAATTACGTTTACAGTCGTCTTTTTGAGGTCTGCTATGGAGAGGATGCCTGAAAGGGTTCTGGGGTCGACATTGTCATAGATAAAGACCTTAGGGGTTTTTCTGAGGTTGTGAAACGGACTCAGGGCCTCAAGGATGGCCTTCGGTCCCAGGGCTGAACCCCCTATCCCAAGTAAAAGAAAAAACTCCGAGTCGTCCTTTATCCTGAGTGCCACTTCCTTTATCTTTTCCGTATCTCCGTCAGGGAGGTCAAGAAAGGCCAGCTCCGGCCACTTTCTCTGCAACAGTTGCCCAAGGGCTTCCTGCCCCTTGCCTCTCAAGGCCTCAACCTCTCTTTCAGACAGACCCTTTTCCCCTATAACCTCTTCCATTACGTTTGCAAAATTAAGTGAGATCATGAGTTCCTCCTCAAAATGATGATAGTATCTCCCAAAACCTGACCGGGGCAGAGCAATATATTATTAAGCATTATATCATACTATTAAAGGCATTGGTCGTAATAATACAAGACGGTGTGTTATCAATAGCCTGGCGGAGGGCCGTCTCTCCACTTCTTTAAAAGGGGGATTAAGTGTTATTATTTATTTTAAATATTATTGCGGGGGTTTGTGGATGGATGCCCCGGCTTTTATAAACCTTACAGTCTGAATGTCAGGAGGGGTTAGTATGATCGAAGATGTAATGCAGCGGACAATTTTCAGCAACACCATATCGGATTATCTCATCAGTCTTTCGATTCTTGTTATCGGCGTTCTTGCCGTCATGGTCTTAAAGCACATCATCATAAAACGGCTTAAGGTCTGGGCTGATAAGACTGCCACCACCCTGGATGATTTTTTTGTCCGGATTGTCGATAGCAAACTGGTTCCGGTCTTCTATCTCGGGGTGGTTTATCTCTCCATACATACCCTGACTCTGGGTCCCGCTTTCACCAAGGCCTTCGATATCGCTATAGCAATACTGCTTACCATCTTCAGTGTCCGGTTCCTGGTGGCAATAGTAAATTATATGATAGAGAGCGTATGGCTCAAAAAAGAAGGGGATACAACCAGGAAGTACAGTATCAAGGTATTACTCCCTGTAATAAACATAATTATCTGGGGAATTGCCATTACTTTCCTCCTGGATAACCTGGGCTTCAAGATTTCCACTGTAATCGCAGGACTGGGGATTGGCGGTGTGGCAGTCGCGCTGGCAGCCCAGACGGTTTTAGGAGACCTTTTCAGTTACTTTGCCATACTGTTTGACCGACCGTTCAAGATAGGTGACTTTATTATTGTTGGAGATTACCTGGGAACTATCGAGCATGTCGGCATTAAAACTACCCGGATCCGGAGTCTCAGCGGAGAACAGGTAATCTTCTCCAACACAGACCTGACCAATTCCCGGGTGCGTAACTACAAAAGGATGAATAAACGCCGCGTGGTTTTCAGTCTGGGAGTCACCTATCAAACGGGCCTGCAGGATATGAAGGAGATCCCCAAGGTTATTTCCGGGATTATAAAGAATATCGACCTTACTGCCTTTGACCGTGCCCACTTCTCTTCCTACGGAGACTTCAGTCTCATCTACGAGGTAGTCTATAATGTTCTCAGCAGTGACTACAACAAGTATATGGATATCCAGCAGGAGATTAATTTTCAGATCAAGGAAGAGTTTGAGAAAC
>CAZXDE010000007.1:0-13404 GCA_964639515.1 uncultured Thermodesulfovibrio sp. | reverse complement strand
TATATGGATATCCAGCAGGAGATTAATTTTCAGATCAAGGAAGAGTTTGAGAAACACGGAATCGAGTTTGCATATCCGACACAGACATTATTTATAACTAAAGAAGGTTGACATGACACTATGTAAATCCGGGGGTTGCCTGAGTATTGCAGCGGACGGCCGTGCTGAAACCCGGTGCGTTTAGTTTATAATAGTAGCTATGAATTTCAGTGTCATTGCATCCGACGGTAATTCACGGGCAGGGATAATCGAGACAGAGAGGGGGCTTGTCCTCACGCCCCAGTTTATGCCTGTCGGCACCCTGGGCACTGTAAAGTCCGTCTCCCCGGAGGAGCTCGGAAGCGCAGGTGCAGAGGTGATGCTTTGTAACACCTACCACCTCTACCTGAGGCCGGGACACGAGACCATAAGAAGACTCGGCGGGGTTCAGAAGTTCATAAGCTGGCCGGGGCCCGTACTTACAGACAGCGGGGGGTTTCAGGTATACAGCCTTTCCAGGCTGAGGAATATCACCCCGGACGGGGTTGAGTTCCGTTCACATATAGACGGTTCCCTTCATTTTATAGGCCCTGAGAAGGCGATGGAGATACAGCAGGCGCTTGGAGCCGATATAATCATGGCCTTTGATGAATGCACCCCCTTTCCCAGCACGTATGATTACGCCCTGAACTCCCTGAGACTGACCACGGAGTGGGCAAAGAGGTGCAGGTCTGTTCATCCTGCTGGCTCTTCCCAGGCCCTTTTCGGCATTTTTCAGGGCAGCATATACAGGGACCTCCGCTTAAAAAGCCTTGAAGAGATAGTCGGGATAGGATTTGATGGTTATGCTGCAGGGGGACTGAGTGTCGGAGAGCCCAAGGAATTAATGTATGAGATAATTCATGCTACCGGCCCTGTAATGCCTGCAGTGAAGCCGAGGTATCTTATGGGTATTGGAGACCTCCTTGACGTACTTGAGGCTGTAGAGGCCGGCTATGATATCTTTGATTGTGTGATGCCCACAAGGAATGCAAGGAACGGAACTCTCTTTACCTCAACGGGAAGGATCAGCATCAAGAGGGCCGAGTTTAAGGAGGACCCTTCCCCACTTGACCCGGAGTGTTCCTGTTATACATGCCGGAATTTCTCTCGCGCATATCTCAGGCACATGTATCTGTCAAGGGAGATACTTTCCATGAGGTTGAACACCATACACAACCTGAGTTTTTACATGAGCTTCTTCAGACTGATGAGGGATTCCATTATAAGGGGGGGATTTACTGAATTTAAACGAAAATGGAGAGACACCCTCGAAGGGAATTTCGTGACTCTTCAGTCTCAGACGTTCAGAACTTCTTGATTTTATATTTATTTATCTTGTTTCTTACCGTATTTCTGTTGAGTCCAAGGAGTTTTGATGCCTGGAGCTGGTTTCCCCCTGTCTTTTCCATGGCGAGTGTCAACAATGCCTTTTCAACCTCTGAGATCACCGTATCATAAAGGGCGATACCCCCCACCTTCTGGATCTGGGATAAGTAGCCCTTGAGTTTGTACCTCAAAAACTCCTCAACCGTACAGTTATAGAGCCTTCTGCTTTCCTTCCTGAGTCTTTTAAGTTCAAATGCCCTCTCCACTACTGTCCTGAGCTCGTCACAATCTACAGGCTTTATGGTATAGAAAAAGGCACTATCCATCATGGCATCGATTCCTGCCCTCCTTTTGTCCTGTTCAATCATGACGATGGAGAGGAGGTCTGTGTTCAGGTCATTGAGACTCCGCAGGCAATCAAGGCAATCACCATCAGATAGTAGGCTATCAATTAAGACAATCTGGGAATCCCTTGATACCCTGACCCCCGAGGCAATGTCTTTTTTCACCTTTACATCAATGTCGGACTGCCTGAACGTCGTTTTTACAATATCGGTGGTTGATGGGTCCGAGCATATCAGTAATATCTCTTCTTTAGATATTGACAAAAGGTCCTCTATTCTTATAGGATTAAAAGTATCTAAACTTATCAACCAAGGAGGTTTTTTTCACATGCCGGTATATGAATATACATGCTTAAAATGTAAAGAAACTTTTACACTCATACAGAGGATTGGAACTACAGAAAAGGATACCATATGCCCCCATTGCGGTTCAAGTGAAATAAAAAAACTTGTCACATCTTTTTCCTGTTCCGTTTCCGGAGATGACCTGCCGGGGCTAACCTCAGGCTTTTCAGGCGGGACCTGAGGCACTTCTTCATGCTGAGCAGTTGCTCAGCTCTTCCCCCGCGAGTTCCTGCTCAGGCAACAGTATCCTGACAGCCGTTCCCTTCCCCTCCTCACTCTCTATCTTCATCTCCCAGCCATGAGCCTTTACAAGGTGTTTTACAATTGCAAGGCCAAGCCCTGTCCCGCCAAGCTCTCTTGAACGTGAAGGGTCAACCCTGAAAAACCTCTCACCAAGCCTTGACAGATACCTCCTTGGGATCCCTATGCCTGTGTCCTCAACCGAGATTATGTATCCCGGGGACTGTCTCTCAGCCTTTACAGTCACACGGCCTGAGGCTGTAAACTTTACAGCATTGTCTATAAGGTTTGTAAGTATCTGTATCAGCCGGTGGGGGTCGGCCTCAATCCCTGTGCACCCTTTCTGCATATCCTTTTCAAGGGAAATCCCCTTTCCGCAGCAAAGTGTTTCAAAACCTTTAAAGACATCGTCAATCAGGGGCTCAAGCTGGAGGGGCCTCGTCTCAAGAGGCATTGCACCAAATTCAATTCGTGAGAGTTTAATAAGGTCTTCTATTAAACGGTCCATTCTTTCAGAGTGAGCCTTTATGGTATTAAGAAACCTGACTGCATCATTCCTGTCTTCTATCGCACCGTCGAGCAGGGTCTCTGTAAACCCCCGGATGGCAGTTATGGGGGTCTTGAGTTCATGTGAGACATTTGCAACAAAATCCCTCCGTGTCTCGTCCGTCCTTTTTCCTTCGGTAATATCCCTGAAAACGATCATAGCCCCTGTATATTCCCTACCGGCTGGAAAATTCGCCTTATCCTCCGTGATACTATTGCCGAAAAAGGGTATGGCCTTTATCAGGAGATGTTTATCAATGGGTTCAATGAAAGCCTCTTTCTTCAATGATCTGTCCGTCCTGATTATCTCGATCAACTCGGTCAGTTCAGGCACCCTTATTACCTCGTTCAAGCCCCTGCCCCTGAGTTTTGACGATTTAACATTAAACAGGGCTTCAAGGGCAGGATTAACGAACCTGACCACGCCGTTGTTATCAAGAAGGACAATGCCGTCAGGGAGATTCTTCAGCGTGGACTCCAGCCTGTTTTTCTGTTCGTTTGCTTCGTGTATCTTATCTTCAAAACTCTCTGCTATCCTGTTCAGACCCAATACAATCCCGGAAAACTTTTCACCCTTCTTGGGAAATAGCCGCTTCCTGAGATTTCCTTCCGATAGTTCCTGGATGAAATCGGTGACTTCCTTTATCTTTCTGTTCAGGTAGAGGTCTTTTATCAGGAGATAAAGGATAAGTAAGAGTGCCAGTGGGAGAATGATTTCATGCAATATGTTATATATGACTACACCTCTTCGGCAAAATAGTATCCAACTCCTCTTCTTGTGAGGATATATGCCGGAGTTGACGGGTCGTCTTCCACCCGTTCTCTCAGTCTCCTTATATGCACATCAACAGTCCTTGGCTCTACATAGGCATCGTCGCCCCATACTGCATCAAGCAGTGAATCCCGGCTAAAAACCCTCCCGGGCCTCTCTGCAAGATAGAGAAGCAGCTTGAACTCCCTGATGCTGAGGGAGAGGGGCAGGCCGTTTTTTTTCACAGTGTATTTCTCTCTGTCGATCTCCAGGTTGCCGATTTTCAGTAAACCCTTGCCGTTTCCGCCATCTCTTTTCAATCCTGAACGTCTAAGTACTGCATTTACCCGGGCCACCATCTCTCTCGGACTGAAGGGTTTTGTAATATAGTCATCGGCCCCAAGCTCAAGCCCTAAAATCCTGTCGATCTCTTCTCCCTTTGCAGTCAACATTATGATGGGCATATCCGACAGGGCGGGATCTTTCTTTAGAATCCTGCACAACTCCAGGCCGTCCATCTCCGGAAGCATCAGGTCAAGGATAACAATATCGAATTTCCCCTCCCGAATCTTCTTTAACGCCGCTGTTCCACTACGGGCGCTGTCTGTGACGAACCCCTCTTTCTTGAGATTGTATACTACAAGGTCAATGATATCCGGTTCATCGTCAACTATAATTACACGTTTGTTATTAGACATTGCCGGCCCCTCTTTTCAATAAATACTTTTCCATTATAATTAAATGTATTTTACCATAATAAATATATAAACAACCGGAAGTTGACAAGCCTGTCAAGTGGCATTTTATTATAACAGGCATGTATAATAGGGAGTATATCAGCTACCGGGTAATACTGACAACGGAAGCTCTTAATCAGGCCCGATATAAAAAAACTGTTGACACTTTTGATAAAGTTGGTTATTGTTATATAAGAACTAATTTTGTGAAAGGAGATTTGTTATGAGAGCAATTTTTATTTTACTGATTATATCACTTTCACTGCTTATGCCTTTACGCATTATGGCCGCAGAGACCGACTATGTGGAGTACACGGTTAAAAAGGGTGATACCCTATGGGATATTACAGGAGGGAAGCTCTCTGACCCGTTCCAGTGGCCGAATGTCTGGAAGGAGAATCCAAATGTAAAAAACCCCGACCTTATCTTTCCCGGACAGCGGCTGAGGCTCCCGCGATACATGTTACAGAAACAGATCAACATCAAGCTTCCCGAAGAAAAAGAAGTCAGGAAGAAAAGACCTGTGCCTGAGGAAAGGGCCATTACGATTCTGCCACGAAAGCCTTTTGTGGTTGAGGCGGACATGCTCGCTGCAATCGGCTATATTGATAAAGAAACCCCACGGGTGGGAAAGATTGTTTCAACTCCGGATGGACGGACTATTATCGGAAAGGATGATTATGCATATATAAAACTATATAATAATGCTGTGCCGGAGAAGGGAAGGAAGTTTTATACCGTACGCTCCCTGGGAGTGATAAAGCACCCTTCAACAGGCAAAGTCCTCGGTAAGCTGATCGAAGTAACCGGGGTTGTCGAGGTAACAGGTCAGGAGGCCGGATACACCAAGGCAAAAGTGATCAAGTCCTTTATAGAAATTCAGACAGGAGACCCTATCGATAATTACTATCCCGTTGAATCTTTTCCTCTTGTTAAAGGAAAGTCTCCGGCTGTGAGCGGAACGGTTGTTGCTTCCAGAGACCTGAGACTTCTCAGCGGCAATTACGATATTGTGTATATTGATCGTGGTTCAGTTGATGGAGTTGTCCCGGGAAGTGTTTTTACACTCATCTCGGATGAAAAGCCAAACAGGCCTATAGGGAAGATTCAGGTGATAAGTACAAGACTGAAAAGCGCAGCTGCCATTGTTACAAAAAGCGAAACTGCCATTACAAAAGGGGATTATTTTTAGACTTCGTTAATAAAAAAGTTCTCTCTCTTTTCTCTGCCTATTGTTGAGCGCGGACCATGACCGGGCAGAACCACCGTATCTTCCGGCAGGGTCAGGAGACGTTTAAAAGACTCTTTGAGCAGGTTGATGTCTCCACCGGGGAAATCCGTTCTTCCTACGGAACCGGCAAAGAGTGTATCGCCGGTTATAACGATTCCATTGCCATAGAGGCATATCCCTCCGGGGCTATGTCCCGGTGTATGTATTACCTTTAATACAAGATTCTCCGTCTTGATCTCATCCCCTTCTGATACAAAGATATCCGGAGGAGGTAAGGGGTCTACGTCATATCCCCAAAAAGCACCCATATCCCGTGCCGCCTCGTAGATTTCAGCCTCTTTTTCATGAATAACTATCTGTGCTGCGGTCTTTTCCTTGAGTTCAGGTATGGCTCCGACATGATCAAAATGTGTATGTGTACAGATGATATACCTTACCTTCAGGTTGTCGGCTGTTATTATATCCAGAATCCTGTCGGGTTCATCGCCGGGGTCAACAACAATCGCTTCCCTGTTTTCCGTGTCATAGACTATATAACAATTTACCTCAAGCGGTCCGACTACTATCTCGTTTATCTCTAACCCCATAGTTAAATCACTCCTGTCTTCCGACATACGGTAATCCGATTTTTACAAAACTCTTTTTATTTGTCTGTACTTTGCAAGACCCGGAGATTGGCAATAACCGCTGAAAAACGGAAAGGCGGGATATATATCCCGCCTTTCCGTGTGATGATTATAAACTTTTTGAGAAACTCAGGACAATTAGAAGAAGGTATTCTGGTTCATGAGAATACCCAGTGATACCAGCAGGGCATAAATTGCCAATGACTCAATCATGGCAAGACCTACGATGAGTATTATCATAATTTTTCCTGATGCCCCGGGGTTTCTTGCAACACCCTCACATGCCTTACTCAAACCGATCCCCTGTCCTATGCCGGTTCCAAGGGCAGCGAGACCTATACCGATAGCAGCGCCCAGCACGGCAAGGGCCTTGGCATTAGAGCCGGCTGCAGCGGTTGCTGCAGCAGCCTCTTCTGCAAAAGCGAACGGTGCAAGTAAACAGACTATGGCGAGAGCAAGTAAAATCACAGCAGTTTGTCTTTTCATCGGTCCTTCCTCCTTTCATAAAGACTAATATTAATGTGCCTCTTCAACGGCACCGGCAAGATACATAATACTTAGCAACACAAAGACAAAGGCCTGTACAAGTCCAACAATCGTACCCAGGACGAGAATGAATACAGGTATTGCAATGGGAGTTAATATAGCAAGAACCGCAAGCAGGATGTGTTTTGCCATCATATTGCCGAACAGCCTGACAGATAGGGTTACGGGCCTTACCAGATGTCCGATAACTTCAATAAAGAACATCATTATCATCAGGGGCAGTGTAAAGATGGAACGTATCGGTCCGAGGAAATGCTTGATATATTTAAACCCGTGAACCTTTACTCCATAGTAATGTGTGGCAAGAAAAACCGGAATAGCGCATGAAGCCGTAGTGTTTATATTGGCGGTCGGGGAGTCGAATCCCGGGATCAGGCCCATGTAATTACAGACCAGGATGTATAGGCCAAGGGTTCCAATCAAGGGAAAGAAGGTCTCTGTCCAGTGCTCCCCGATGGTCTCCTCGCAAAGGTTGTAGATGGCCTCAATTACCACTTCAATAAAGTTCTGAAACCCCGATGGTACGAGTTTTATAGAGGTCTTGACAAGTATTGCCATCAGGATGAGTATGCCCATTGCAAGCCAGGCATATGTTACATATGAGGGGACCCCGGGAATATTTATCAGAAAACCGCCTTCCACCTTTGCCTCCTTTTGAGACCACGTTTCAATAGTCTGTTTGTTTTCTTTCAGTGTTGAAAAGTGCTGTTATATTACTAACCTTGCAGGAAAATGTCAAGATACCGGCATTTTATTTTTTTAATAACCCTATTGAGGCAATCAATAGGTTGGTGCAACGGCCGGGTTAAACTATACCCCTACAAAGAGGTCAAGCTGCTGAAGGTGCTCTCCCGGAAAGCTGATCGGATACTCATTGGTAAAGCAGGCATAGCAAAAATCATCAGGGCTGGATATCACGCTTCTGAGTCCCTCAATCGAAAGATAGGACAGGGTGTCGGAAGTTATATATTTTTTTATCTCCTCAACCATATGTGAAGCTGCAATCAATTCATTCCTCGTGGGGGTGTCGATACCGTAAAAACATGGCCCTACAGTGGCCGGAGAGCTTATTCTCATATGGACCTCCCTGGCCCCTCCCACCTCTCTCAGCATCTTGACGATTTTTTTGCTCGTCGTACCCCTGACAATGGAATCGTCCACCACTATCACCCTCTTGCCTTTCAGTATCTCCCTCACGGGGTTCAGCTTGATCTTCACTCCGAAGTGCCTAATGGTCTTTTTCGGCTCTATAAAAGTCCTTCCCACATAGTGGTTACGGATAAGCCCGAGGTCAAACGGTATTCCCGATTCCTCGGCATACCCAATGGCGGCGGGCATGCCGCTGTCCGGAACAGGAATTACGAGGTCGGCATCTATATGAGCTTCCATTGCCAGTTGCCTGCCAAGGTTTTTTCTTACGCTGTTTACATTTACGCCGTCAAAGATGCAACTGTCCGGTCTTGCAAAATATATGAATTCAAAGATGCAATGAGCCCTGCGGGGACTGTGAAGGGCCTTTATTGAGTCAAGGCCATGTTCGTTGATAACAAGCATCTCTCCGGGCTCTATATCCCTTATGTATTCAGCGCCGATGAGATCAAGTGCGCATGTTTCCGATGCAACGACATAGGCGCCATCAAACTTTCCGAGGGACAGGGGCCTGACTCCGTAAGGATCCCGGATGGCTATCAGCTCGTTTTCTCTCATTACGATCAGGCTGAAGGCACCGGAGACGTGCTGAAGGGCCTGGATGAGCCTCTGCTTAAAAGAGTCCCCACGGCTGTGAGCGGTCAGGTGAACAACTACCTCACTATCTGAGGAAGACTGAAATATCGCGCCCTCTTCTTCAAGCCGTCCTCTGAGTTCAGCAGCATTGATAAGGTTTCCATTGTGAGCGATTGCTATGGTGCCGAGAGAGAAGTTGGCAACCAGAGGCTGAACATTTTTTAAAGAACTGCTTCCTGCTGTTGAGTAGCGGTTATGGCCGATGGCAATATATCCCGGAAGCCTCTTTAACCTCTTTTCAGTAAAAATATCTGCAATAAGCCCCATGGATTTTTCGATATGGAGCTGTTTCCCGTCAGAGGAACAGATACCTGCCCCTTCCTGTCCCCTGTGCTGAAGGGCATAGAGGCCAAGATATGCAAGGTTGGCTGCCTCGGGATGGCCGTATACACCAAATACCCCGCACTCTTCCTTGATATCGTGTATGTATTTATTTATAGCAGGCACCTTCAAGACAGGAATCTTTTAACCAGGTCAGGCAACTTAGATGAGCACTGCACAAAGTGCAGTATGTTTTCGGTTAATAAAATATACATCCCTGATGTCAGACTTTATCATAAAATTTTAACATTTTCAGCATTAAAACCGCAAAAACTCCCCTCCACCCCCTTGACGGAAAAACAGAAGGAGAACTTGGAGGCCTGGGGATAGCGGTCACCATTGATGACTCAGTTTATCCCTTAGCGCCTCTATATCCGCCGTTATCTCTACATCAGGGATAGAATCAAGGAAGGCCCTGCCATATGCCTTCCTCTTTATCCTGGTATCCAGCACCGCCACAATCCCCTTGTCCGTGGCTGTCCGGACAAGCCTGCCAAAGCCCTGCTTGAATGTGATAATAGCCTGCGGCACCTGGTACTTATAGAATGGGTCTTCGCCCCTTGCAGAGATTGCCTCCATCCGTGCCTCTACAACAGGGTCTGTGGGTACTGCAAACGGGAGCTTTGTGATTACCACGCACTGCAGGTCGTTACCCGGGATGTCTATGCCCTGCCAGAACGTGTATGTCCCGAAGAGTACGGTGTTGTCCAGGGCCTTGAATGCCTCAATCAGGCTGTAGCTGTCGGTATCCCCCTGCCTCAGCACCCTGAGCCCCTTGAGTGTAATCCTTTTCAGCACCTGCTCAATCATGCCGTAACTCGTAAAGAGCACGAGCGTCCTTCCACCTGTGACAGCCAGTATCTTTTCTATCTCACTGGTAATCCCCGGGATATAGTTGTCGGCCCTCGGGTCTGTAATATTGTCGGGGATGTAGAGAAGGACATTCTTTTTGTAGTCAAACGGGGATGACAGGGATAACGTCTCGGTCCCCTCAAGTCCGAGCCTTCCGGAGATATAGGAAAAAGACCCCCTTACAGAGAGGGTTGCCGAGGTGATGATAACAGGACTGATTACATCAAAGAGGTGCTCCCTCAGGATGCTGCCGGTCTCAACAGGGGTTGCAACCAGCCTTGTCCTCCTGCCGTCCACTTCAGCCCAGTAGACATATCTGTCCAGCTCCTGATTAACCGTTATCTGCAGGGATTGAATAAATGCCCTGCATCTCTCCTCTATAGCCTTCAAATCCCTCTTTTCTTCCTCGGATATCCGGGTGTCGGCCAGGTTGCCGATCTCTTCTCTCAAGGCATCAAGGTGTTCTGTGATGATGTCCATAAACTGACCCTTTCGCCGGACACGGATCGACTTCCGTCCGTCAAGCCACTGTGAGACATTCAGAAAGAAACGCTCACCCTGCTGCCTCACCCTTTCCGTCAGGGCTGCAATCTCTGATAACCTCCCTGCATCAAGACTGCGGAGCCTGAGGAGTATCCCCTTTTTGCGGGGACTGTGTATGGAATTAAGCAGATAGTACAGGCGTGTATTTGACGCCTCTACGCCGAGATAATCCGATGCCACCCGCTCAATCTCGTGCCCCTCGTCAAAGACGACCGCCTGAAATTCCGGCAGCACATTCCACCCTGATGTCATATTGGCAAAGAAGAGGTGGTGGTTTGTCACAAGTATCCGACTCTTTCTCTCCACAACCTTTGCCTTCCGGTAAAAGCATTTATTGTAAAAGCGGCAGTCCCTGCCGTGGCAGAGGTCCGACTCCCTACAAACCTTTGACCATATCTTAAGTGGAAGGGCAATCTCCATATGCAGCCCGGTTTCGGTATCACCTGCCCATGACAGGAGTTCGGAGAGACCTGCCTCCTCCCCTGCCTCAAAGAGTCCGTGCTGCCTGCTGATACTGAGCCTTCTGAGGCAGAGGTAGTTTTCGCTGCCGAGGCAGAGTGTGAATCTCAGTTCAGGGAAGAGGTGTTCTTTTAAAAAGGGAAGGTCATTCTCCACAAGCTGCCGCTGCAGGGTCTTTGTATAGGTGGAGACAACAACCCTCTGCGTCTCTTCACTTTTAAAATGCTTGATAATCGGGATGAGATAGGCGAGGCTCTTGCCGACACCTGTGCCCGCCTCTACAATAAGATGTCTGTCCTCCATGAGGGCATTCATGATTGCCCCGGCCATTTCGAGCTGCTGCGGACGGTCTTCATAATTCACAAAACAGGAGGCAATCGGCCCGGTACCGTGAAAGCACGTTTTTATATCAGCCAACTCAACAGACATTTGAAATTATATCATAATTTTCATAATTCACCGTCCTGCGATCTTCTTCCGGTCCTGTGTTGCAGGCTTGTCAATAAATACCCTATAATGGACAAAGACCTGCAGATAAAAAAGGAGCGGAGATTGTCGGAAAAGATTCCACCGGAGATCAGGCAGGAGATGGAGAGGCTTGTCAGGGAGCTCAACTACCACTGCTACCGGTATTACGTCCTTGATTCCCCTGTCATCTCGGATGAGGAGTATGACCGTCTCTTCCTTCGTCTGAAGGAGCTTGAAGAGAAGTACGAATATATACTGCCCGACTCCCCCACCCAACGGGTTGGCGCCCCACCCCTTGACAAGTTTGAGAAGGTGAAACATACCGAGCCCATGCTCTCTCTTGACAATGCTTTTTCACATGAGGAGGTAAGAGAGTTTGACGGCAGGGTCAAGAGGTTTCTCGGCACCGATGATGAAATTGAATATACTGTAGAGCCGAAATATGACGGCCTTGCGATTGAGTTGACTTACAGGGACGGACTCCTGTTGAGGGCCTCCACAAGGGGTGACGGTTATGTGGGGGAGGATGTTACCCGGAATATCCGCACCATAAAGTCCGTGCCCCTGAAGATAGAAGGGGTCAGGGATATTCCCGGGGAGATAGATATCCGCGGGGAGGTATATATGGATATCGAGGAGTTTGAATCATTGAACCGGGAGAGGGAAGAGAAGGGGGGATCCCCCTTTGCCAATCCCAGAAATGCTGCTGCAGGCTCGGTACGCCAGCTCGACCCGTCTATAACCGCCTCGCGAAGGCTTCACCTTGCGTGTTACGGGGCCGGGGCGGTGAAGGGGATGGAGTTCAGGAGTCAATGGGAGTTTATCCGCTGGCTTGAGAAGGCCCGGTTTCCGGTTCCTGCCATAGTAAGGCTTGCAAAGGGGGTTGATGAGGTTGTAGCGGTCATCAGGGAGATAGAGGAAAAGAGGAGACACTTTCCCTTTGAGACCGATGGCGCTGTTGTCAAGGTGAATGACTTTGAGCTGCAGCGGACCCTGGGGGTCAGGACCAGGGAGCCGCGCTGGGCCATTGCCTATAAATTCCCGGCCCATCAGGGGACAACCAGGATTAGGGAGATAATCCCGAGCGTCGGCAGGACAGGGGTGATAACACCTGTTGCGCTCCTTGAGCCCGTAAGGATTGGTGGTGTGACCGTTTCCCGTTCCACACTGCATAACTGGGATGAGATTGAGAGAAAAGACATAAGGGTAGGGGATACCGTGGTGGTTGAAAGGGCCGGCGATGTCATCCCCCACGTTGTGATGGTAATAAAGGAGAAGAGGACGGGAAAGGAAAAGCCTTTTGCCATTCCTGAAAAGTGCCCTGTGTGCGGCGCGAAAGTTGTGAGGGAGGAAGGTGAGGTGGCCTTCAGGTGTGTTGGTATTAACTGCCCTGCACAGGTTCAGGAGAGGATAAAACACTTTGCATCAAGGGCTGCCATGGATATTGAGGGCCTTGGTGAAAAGAATGTGGAGCTGCTTTACTCAAGGGGGCTTATAAGGCATTTCGTGGATATATACAGGCTGAAAAAAGAGGACCTCCTTGAGTTGCCGAGGTTTGCCGAGAAATCAGCCCAAAACCTCATAGATGCAATTCAGAGGAGCAAAAAGACCACACTTGCCAGGTTCCTCTATGCCCTCGGCATACTCCATGTTGGCGAGTATGCAGCAAAGCTCCTTGCCGGGCATTTTAAGAACCTTGAAGCCCTGTACAATGTAAGCCCTGAGAGGATTGCCGGCATAAAGCAGTTGGGTGAGAAGATAGCACGCTCGGTCTCGGACTTCTTCAGCGACCCTGAGAACCTGAATACCCTCGAAACCCTCAAATCCCTTGGGCTTGAGATAACAAACCCTGATTTTGAGGGCAAAAAAAAGAAAAAACAGCCGCTTGAAGGTCTTACCTTCGTGATTACAGGTACGCTGCCAAGGTCGAGGAAGGAAGTGGAGGGCATGATTGAGGACCTTGGCGGTCATGTCTCCTCAGCAGTCTCAAAGAGCACCGATTACCTTGTTGTCGGGGAGTCCCCCGGCTCAAAACTCAGAAAGGCCCGGACCCTTGAAGTCAGGACCATAAGCTTTGAAGAGCTGTCGGGAATGACGGAGAGCTGATATTTGTAAGGAATTTTGAGGTAACGCTGGTTATATAATAAGGTTGAAGTGGGTAGTAAATGTAACAGGGTGAGGATGGACAGTCTTGTGCTTACCGGCTTGTTTTTTAACCATTAATCATTCAGGGAGGGGACATGAAGAGAATGAAAATTCTTGC
>CAZXDE010000006.1:25510-29097 GCA_964639515.1 uncultured Thermodesulfovibrio sp. | reverse complement strand
GACCATAATATCTTTTCATTTGATACCGGCATATGTTCTTTCGCCTTCTGTTTTATAAAATCTTCTTTTTCTTTAATGTGCATTATCCGCGTTTTTTGTAGGAGCAACACCTTTCAACTTATAAGATTATAGCAGATATGGGGCTATGATGGTGAGCTCACAATCTTTTCATGGCAAATTATATATATGCTTGATTCCTTTTTCTGCCGGAATGACAGCACACCATGGAAATCCGGAACTTTCATGCTGGTTATTTTAAAAGCTTCTTGATAAATGGCTTCACGATAGGACTGTCATTTATCGCCTTAATGATTTTCTCTTTGATATCTGAAGGGATATCACGCATTATCACCTTGCATTTCTGGTTGGGATCAACTATTTTACCAAAATCTTTTTTACGCACCAACATGGGCTGGTTGCATTCAATAATGCTTTCTTTTTTCAAAAAATGCAGGTCGTTTTTGTCTACACTTACCAGACATGGCACCGCGCGTTTATTTGTTTTCTGATAATATTTAATCCTGCTTTTCACCTGAGATGTGATAACACATAACAACAAATACGAATCAGCACTTATGGGGACTGTAATATGATAGTGTGGCGGGGACTCGGGATCATGGTCGGTATTCTTGAAGTAACATACACAAAAGCCTTTTAATGTGTTTGCGATACAGGCAGGCGGAAAATCCACAATCAGTCAAAATTTCCGGAGAGAATTTTCCTGGATTCCTTAATATGTTGCCTGGAGGGTATTTTTAACGGATCATCTTTTATTGTCGATAAAAGTTCCTTTGTATCAATACGCTCTCTTTTTGTTAGTTTATTGGTAAATAAATCCTTATACTGATACCATTCGGGGTACTTGTGAGTGTAATCCCGCAATTTCCATTGTCCCATTTTCCCAAACTTTTCCACAACAAAATCGAGAGCTTCCTTGTCGCTTTCCGAAAGCATGTCAAATGAGACTCTCGTATCAGGATTTGCCTTGAAAGTATTATCATCGATTATCTCAATCAATCTGGAAGCATATTTATATCCGCTCTTCGAAATACTAAACGGGTCAAGGCTCAGGACATCTTTGACTGTTGTTCCAACCGGGCCATGTTCCATTGCGTAGTAATCATCATTGGTTATTGTTCTTCCATAACGGATGAGGTGGTATTTATCGGCAAGGTATATAAGCTTGACAAGTTTGATTTTATCGGCTTTCCCAAGTTTTCTGAGGAGATAATATAATGCTTCAATTATGGTGGCTGTATCTATCATGCTAAAGACCTTTTATGATTTTTGTCGGTTACAAGAACCCTATATTTTTATTATAGCAGAATTAGCGGGAATTTCAGTTTAAAAAGTGTGCCCACACTTATCATAGCGGTTTTATATAACAGCTTGCTATAAAAAATGTCAAACTATTTTACAGTATTTTTCTTGCTGTTAACCTTTTGTAATACTCAGAAGACCCTTATCCTTACAATTAAAACCGGACTTATGATTTATATCATGGAATCCTTTACCTCATATAGTGCATCATTAAAGTGCTGATACAGTTACAGCAGAAAAGATAATAAAAGTCAAAGGAGGACTATCAATGTTTTGTTACCAGTGTGAACAGGCTGCGAAAGGAACGGGATGTGAAAAGGTTGGGGTCTGCGGTAAGAGTCCGCAGGTTTCGGAGTTGCAGGACCTGCTTGAACATGCATTAAGGGGCTTGGCCCTGTATGCCGTGGAGGCTGAGAAAGAAGGGATCGCTTCTGATCCCGCTGTAAATGCCTTTACAGCAGATGCACTTTTTACCACTCTTACGAATGTTAACTTCGACGGGGAGAGCATTGCAGGCCTTGTCAGAAGGGGTGTTGAGCTCAGAGAGGGGCTTAAAAAGAAGGTTTCAAAAACCTTTGACCATGATGCTGCTACCTTTACCCCGGCAGATGATTACGAGGGAATGGTTGCACAGTCAGGCCGTGCCGGGATTATGAGTTTAAGCGATGATCCGGATATCCGCTCGCTCATGCATACAACATTGTACGGGCTGAAGGGTGTTGCTGCATATGCAGTGCATGCACGCACACTCGGACAGGAGGACAATGGCGTCTATGCCTTTATGTACGAGGCCCTGGCCTCCATGCTGAGCAAGGACCTCACCCTGAACGACTGGGTGGCAATGGCACTGAAGTGCGGAGAGGTCAATCTCAGGGCAATGGAACTCCTTGATACGGCTAACACCGGCACCTATGGACATCCTGAGCCTGCCAATGTCTCGCTCGGGGCTAAAAAAGGCAAGGCCATACTCGTATCAGGCCATGACCTTAAAGACCTTGCAGAGATACTGAAGCAGACAGAGGGAAAAGGGATAAACGTATATACCCACGGCGAGATGCTTCCGTGCCACGGTTATCCGGGGCTTAAAAAGTATCCTCACCTTGCAGGTCATTACGGAACTGCATGGCAGAACCAGCACAGGGAGTTTGCTGCATTCCCCGGTGCGATACTCATGACCACCAACTGTTTGCAGAAACCCCTTGATACCTATAAGGACAATATATTTACCTCAGGGCCTGTTCAGTTCCCGGGCGTAACACATATCGAAGGGTATGATTTTACCCCGGTCATAGAAAGGGCACTCGAAGTGCAGGGTTTTGAGGCCGATGTCCCGGGTAAAACGGTAATGACGGGCTTTGCCAGAAACGCTGTATTGGGCGTGGCTGGAACGATTGTGGAGGCAGTAAAGAACAAGGACATACGTCACTTCTTCCTGGTTGCAGGTTGTGACGGGGCAAAGCCCGGCAGAAACTACTACACCGAGTTTGTCGAGAAGGTCCCTTCAGACTGTGTGGTGCTGACACTTGCATGCGGAAAGTTCCGCTTTTTCGACAAGGACCTCGGAAATATCGGCGGAATACCGAGGCTTCTGGATGTGGGTCAGTGCAATGACGCCTACTCGGCTATAAAGATAGCGGTTGCCCTGTCCGAGGCTTTCGGCGTGGGAGTCAACGACCTGCCGCTTTCGATGGTACTCTCGTGGTATGAGCAGAAGGCAGTGGCGATATTGCTTACCCTGCTTCACCTGGGTATTCAGGATATCAGGCTTGGGCCGACACTTCCGGCATTTATCACACCGAACGTGCTCAAGGTACTGGTTGATAACTATAACATCAAGCCGATCAGTACGCCGGAGGAGGATCTGAAGGCGATACTCTGTGGTGATGAAGCTGGTGATGCCGACTGTCTTGAGGTTAGCAAGGCTTCAGCTTAAGTATTATTTGATAAAAATATTCTCAAAGGAGAGGGGGCGGAATGCCCCCTCTCCTTTATCATATTCAGCCCTTCCATTCTTCAACAACATTCCCTTCTTCATCAAACCTGCAGGCCTGGATAAACGGATCATGGTAGAAGGTGAACCATGACCCCTCTTCTATACCCCTGGATTCCAGCTCTTTTTTTATTTCAATGGCATCAAGGGGGAAGTTGTCATAGGCAGTAACCCAGAGCGGGTTGAAATGGGCATGAGTGGGAAGCAAATCCCCCATATGCAGGGCTGTTTGCCCCGCAGACTCCATTCTCACTACCTGATGCCCCCTTGTATGCCC
>CAZXDE010000006.1:23211-25410 GCA_964639515.1 uncultured Thermodesulfovibrio sp. | reverse complement strand
CCAACGAGTTTTCCAAAGACCTCCATCTTCTTCAGCTCTTCTATCCTGTAAGGGACCTTCCGTCTCCAGTTCGGGTATTCATTTACGGTTGAGGGCAGGTTTTGCTGGTCTACCGTCCCTATGATATCGTCAAGATTTACCGTCAGAAGTTTTGAGGATGTCATTGCAAGGTATCTGTAAATGGCAAGGCATAGTTCCTCCGTCATAACAGGGATCCTCCCGGGGTCAGTGGGCATTCCCCGCGGCAGCAGTCCTGCCCGTCTGAGTGCCCTCAGCAGCCTCTGCCTCTCAGCCTGCCTGTTTGAGAGGTCCAGCAACCAGGCTTCATCGTCGGGATAGAGATTAAGCGCCTTCCTGACCTCTATATCCCTTCCGGTCCAGAACCCGGAAATGGTGGGAAGGTCGTGTGTGGTGATCGAGGTGACCGCCATCTCCGGGTATGCCTGCGGGGGCAGATACTCACGGGTTGAACGGTCTTTTTCGTAACTGAAAAGCCTGTATGAGAGCATCCCGAACCTCTGGAGTGTCTCCCTTACTTCCTTGCCGACCGTGCCGAGGTCTTCGGCAATCACGACTACACGATTCCTCATACTCTCAAGGGCTATTATCCTGAGGAGGTCTTCAGAGGGATAACGTATATAAAGACCATCCTGTGACTTTGTCCCCGGAGGTATCCAGTACAGCCTGAATAACCCCAGGGTATGGTCGATACGGATGGCTCCGGCATGCTTCAGATTCTCTCTGATAACCTGTATGAAGAACTCATAACCCTGCTGACGCAGCCTGTCGGGGATCAACGGTGGAAACCCCCAGTTCTGACCCCTGAGACTGAAGTTGTCAGGCGGAGCGCCGACGTTGACGTCAAGGGCAAATATCTCCTGATTGCTCCATACATCACTGCCGTCGGCGAGTGAGCCTACGGCGAGGTCCTTATAAAGCCCTACGGACATACCTGATTCCTCTGCCTTTTTTGATGCATCGCCAAGTTGTTCATTGATCAGCCACTGTATGTACTTGTGAAAGGTTATCCTCTTTTCGTGTCTCTCCCTGAACATCCTGACTTCATGAGTATCAGGGCTATGGTACTCCTGTGGCCAGTCCTTCCAGCAATAAAGCCCTTTCCGTGTAAAATATTCATGGAGGGACAGAAACGTTGCATAGTCATCAAGTGTTTTCCCCTCGGAAGAGGTAAAAAACCTGAACCTTCGGCCTCTCTCCGTCAACGGAAGGAGATGTTCTTCATATAAATACTGAAATGCCGCATTCAGCACCGGGTCCTTGAGTCTTGCAACCCCCTCATAGTCAATCAGGTCGGTTCGTCTCAGCCTTTCAAGCTCTTCAACGAACTCGGGGCTTTCAATGATTGCCGTTGCCCTCCTTGAGTTCCTGACGTCTTCAACCCCGTATATATCTATGTATATCATGTTGCAGTACAGGCGGCTTAGCGGAGAGTACGGACTCACGCCGTAGGGCATCCGGTTGGTAATACTGTGCAGGGGATTTATCGCTACAAAATCTCCACCCAGATTACTACCCACCCATTGGAGCATCTCCCCTAAATCACTCAGATCACCAACTCCCTGGTTACCGTCGGAACGCAGGGCATAGAGGTTTATTCCGAGGCCCCAGGTCCTGTTGCCGTCCTCAAGAGCCGGGGGCAGGTAGGCCCTGTCCGGCGTTATGATGAGTCTCATCCGCCCTGACAGGACATGTCCTGCCGAAACAACCTCAATTTCTACATCGTAATATCCTGTCGGCCTGTCATCCCTGTCTGCAACAAAAACCTCAACAACCCTCTTCCCGGCGATCTCTTTAATCACCTGACGGGGAATACCTGAGAGTTCAGCTCTTTTAACCTCTGTATTGTCTTTCTCATCAGTAACAGACCACCTTAAAACCGTGCTCTCATCAACCTCTTCAGCCGGTATACACAACCGGAGCTTCCCGGATTGGGCATTTACCGAAACAACTTCTACAGGCTCGGTCAGGGTGCAATACCTCTTTTTTTTAATTCCCTCTATTGCCTCCATTACTCTTTCGGGCTCAGCGGTATCATATCCCAAGGCCCTGAGGGCAGCCGTTTTGGTTTCGAACGGAACAGTGCGGAGCTTGTCCCATGCGTCATAATACTCCGGGATGATGCCGCAGAGCCCGGAAAGTTCATTTATAAGGTCTTGTATCTTCATAAACAATTTAACC
>CAZXDE010000006.1:2489-23111 GCA_964639515.1 uncultured Thermodesulfovibrio sp. | reverse complement strand
CTTCAGTATTCCTGCAAGGTCCCCCCTGCTGAAACCGGAGAGTATCTCTTTTTTTATCCTTTTGTATTCCCTGCCATCCGTATAATCCGTAACGGCACAATTATAATCATACTCACCGAGTTGAAGAGCGGCAAAGACGAGGGTCTTTGACTCTTCCGTTATTAACGAAGTAACGCAGAGCCTTCCGATCGCAATCTCTGTATCCTCGTGCCTCAGTTTTTGATAGTCTTCCGTCTTAACCTTGTAACAGTACACCTCGGTGTTTTCAGGATACTCTTCAAAAAACGAGCTTATGGCCACATGCACTGTAGCCCTCTTCAGGTCCGCCCTTGAAGTTTTCACGGATCTTCTGTATATATCCGCTCCATTGCCCAACTCTTCAATATTGCTCCTTGCCCCTGCCAGCTTTTCAAGAAACTCATCTTCAAACCATTGTCCCGAAACCTCACCTGCAAGCTCTATTGCCCGGGCGGCATAACGAAGTATCTGGACCGTCTCAATGCCTGACAGGTCTTCGAAAAACCAGCCGCAGCTTGTGTACATCAACATTGCATTTCTCTGCATTTCAAGGAGTTTTAAAGCGGTAACCCTCTCCACGCTGTTCAATAACTTCACGGCGTGATTCCTGAGAAAGATATCCCTGCTGGTCTCTGAACGCTCCAGTATCACGTCTATGTAGTTGTTTCTTGCCCCCCAGGGGTCTTTCAGAAGACGAGGAGCGTGTTCTTCATAAATCCCTGCAAGTCTTTCCCTCAGCCGGTCCAGACTTTCCCGCAGAGGGGCCCTCCATCCCTGACTCCATTCAGGATGACCCCCTGTGGAACAACCACAATCAGAGCGCCACCTCTCAATACCGTGGGCACAACTCCAGGAGGTATTTTCAATGATCTGCACCTCATGAGCGGGGTTGTTAAGGGAGAGATATTCAGCGTAATTGCACAGTCTGACATTGGGGTCACTCTCAATATTGTCAACTGCATAGGCAAGGGCCATTTCACCAAACTTGTGATGATGGCCGTAAGTCTCGCCATCAGTTGCAATGTTAACTATCGGTGAATGGTCCCCACTGCGCTTTAATGCCTCAAAGAGCCTGTCGGCAAAAGACTCGCCACTCTTGAGCAGGTCACCAAAGGAGACATCGTGAGCGATTCCCCCATCATAGAAGATGATATACATTTCAGCACCTGAAGGTAACCTGAAGAGATAGGGGATGGTGGTATCTATTGAACTACCCGACACATCAGTCCATTCTTCCCTTCCCAGCGGTCTGACACTCCTTGCCTGCCCTGGAGAAAGGACCGTGAACCTGATACCCTGTTCGTTCATTATCTCAAGGGTTTCCGTATCCACTGCAGCCTCCGGAAGCCACATACCCTCAGGCTGACGGCCAAACCTTTGCCTGAAATCCCGTATACCCCAGACGACCTGAGTGACCTTGTCCTGTCTGCTTGCCAGGGGCATTATCATGTGATTATATGCCTGTGCCATTGCATTGCCATGGCCTGAACGGTTCTCCATACTCACCCTGTCGGCCTCGATGATTTTCCTGTAAATATGTGGTGAATGCCATTCAATCCAGCTAAGCAGTGTTGGACCGAAATCAAAACTTATCTTTTCATAATTGTTCACTATCCGGATAATCCTGCCGTTTCCATCCACTATCCTCGAAACAGCGATAGGTGCATAGCACTCAGCGTTGACCCGCTCATTCCAGTCATGGTACGGATATGCAGACTCCTGAGCCTCGATCTTCTCAAGCCAGGGGTTTTCCCTGGGTGGCTGATAGAAATGACCATGTATACAGATATACCGTTTCATATTTATCTCATCTCTCCTTTCTTCTTATACTGTATTATTACGGCATTAAAATCGTCAATAATAAACTGAACCCCGGGACAGGGGTACGAATCCGTTATAAAAAGAGGTATAATATTTTATATGGTTGAAGAGATAAAGACAAGAAGCGGTATCAATCTGCTGGTAGAGAGACGGAATATAGCCGGCGGGATTGAGATATCACTGCGAATGGAAAACAGGAAAAAGTGTATCCTGCACTGGGGACTTGCATTCGATGAACGTGCCCCCTGGCAGATTCCCCCGCAACCGTTCCGGCCCGAAGGCAGCAGGGCCTTTGGGGAGGGGGCGCTTCAAACACCTTTTAAACGTCATAACAATGAAGCTCGGATCATCATCAGGCTGGATCAGGACCTGAATTTCTCTATCCTGAACTTTGCCCTCTTCTTTCCCGAGGACGGTTCCTGGGACAATAACCGGGGAAAGAACTACCGGATCAAGATCAAACTGCCGGTACGTAAAGGTCCCTCTCCGGAGCAGGTACTTGAAGGGGAGCTGAAGGAGAGGGAAGTATTATTTAAAGACGTGTATGGAGTTGACCCGGACAGTCAACTGGCAGTTGCCCTCATCAGGGAAGACGGCCGTTACCGGCTCGATCTGCTTACCGACATGCCGGGGCCCCTGATCCTGCATTGGGGTGTGGCAATCCATGGACGTGATGAATGGCTACTGCCCCCCTCTTCAATGCATCCGGCCGGAACAGAGATATTTGACGACAAAGCTGCAGAAACACCTTTTGTCCTGCATGAAGGCATGAACCGGCTGATACTGGAATTCGGGGAAGCGGATGCCCCCATGGGGATTCCCTTTGTGCTGAGGCACCCCGGCACAGGCCGCTGGATAAAGAACCGGGGACGGGATTTCTACATACCTGTGGCCGGTCAAAAGGAGACTCCACTGTCTCAACTTGCGGAGGAGATCATCCGGGCTGAAACGGGCAACCATTCATGGACGCTGATGCACAGGTTTAACCTCTGCCACGACCTGGTAGAGAGAGTCGGAAATAACATTGAAGGCCTGGCCCTGCTTTTTGTGTGGTTGCGTTTTTCCGCCATAAGACAACTGGTCTGGCAGCGGAATTATAATACAAAACCGAGGGAATTGACCCACTCCCAGGACCGTCTGACCCTGAAGCTTGCAGATGTTTATATAAGTGAGCCGGCAAGTCGTGATCTAATCCGGCTGATGATGACCACACTGGGCAGGGGTGGTGAGGGCCAGCGTATCCGTGACGAGATACTCCACATCATGCACAGACATCACATCAAGGAGGTTGCAGGCCGTTTCCTGGAGGAGTGGCACCAGAAACTTCATAACAATGCCACCCCCGATGATATCGTCATCTGTGAGGCGTACCTGAACTTCCTGAAAAGTGACGGCGATCTCGAACTCTTCTACAGAACCCTTGAGGCCGGAGGTGTTACAAAAGAGAGGCTGGAAGGTTTTGAACGGCCTATAAAAAGCCGACCGGATTTTATTCCCGATCTGAAAGAGGCCCTGATACACGATTTTGAGGAGTATTTAAGACTCTTAAAGTCGGTTCATTCCGGTACCGACCTTGAAAGCGCTATCAATGCCGCCGGGTATCTACTGGATGCCGAGGCAGGCGAGATGCTGGAATTTATATGGAAGCACAAGGATAACAGCAAGACAGAGTTGGTGGACCTTGTTGACGGGATCACCCGCGTGCGCCGCATTCTCAACAGACTCCTGAGCACGGAAAAGGATAACGTCAGGGTGCGTGATATCCTCTACCTTGACCTTGCGTTGGAGGAATTTATGCGTGTTACGGTAGAGCGCAATATCCACTCCCGCATGGATGTAAATCAATTTGTTGAACTGGTAGGCCCGGTGCTTGAGAACATACGGTTTTCTTATGACAATGACGATTTTTCAGGGTGCTTCCGGGAGTGGGAGCGCCTTAAAGGGGTATACAGCTACACTCGTGACTGGGCACTCCACGCCAAGGCCGTACTTGACAGGGTAGGGCGTGCAATAGGTGTTTTTATCGACCATTACTACCGGTTGCTGCAACCCGGGGCGGAATTACTCGGCAAGGCTTTTGAAGCCGATTCATGGGCTATTACACTCTTCTCTGAGGAGATCGTGCGCGGCAGACCTGCATTTGTTCTGTCCATGCTTTTGCGTTATCTGGACCCGGGATTGCGTAAAAAAGCAAAACTCGGCAACTGGCAGGTTATCAGCCGGGGCCAGGGGATTGGACGGGTGGAGACAGTCGAGGCATTAAGGGCCGTTCAGGGCAAGAGTTTTGATAAACCTACGGTTATCATTGCAGACAAGGTAAGTGGAGATGAAGAGCCCCCTGAAGGTGTAACCGCCGTGATTACTCCGGATGCAGTTGATCTTGTATCACATGTGGCGGTCCGTGCCCGAAACGCCCGCCTGCTCTTTGCCATCTGTTACGATAGAAAACACCTTGAGCGCCTTAAATCACTCAGGGGACGTTTCCTTAACTTTGCGGTGGATACATCAGGAGACGTGGTATTCGAAGAAGTTCCCGGTGAAATGGTTACTGCCCCGCCGCGGGTAAAAATAGGATTTATAAAAATAGCCCGGCCTGAGTTTACATCATACGCTATACATTCAAGGGATTTCAGAGAAGGGCTGGTGGGCGGCAAGTCCCTTAACCTGACACGCCTCCAGGGTAAATTACCTGACTGGATTCATCTGCCCGCTTCGGTTGCCCTGCCGTTTGGTATATTCGAGAAAGTGCTTGCCCTGGATCGTAACAGCGAGATTGCACAACGTTACCGGGAACTCGTATCCCGGCTTGACGGCAACCCCGAAGAGATACTTGCAGATATCCGAAAGACCCTGCTGGGGCTTGAAGCCCCGGAGGAGTTACCGGCCGCCCTTCGCGGGGTTATGGAGGGTGCCGGGCTTGGGTGGCCGGAGGCCTGGGATGATGCCTGGATGTGCATCAAACGTGTCTGGGCATCCAGGTGGAATGAAAGGGCATATCTGAGCCGTAAGGCAAGGGGTATCCCTGATGAGGACCTTTTCATGGCTGTGCTCATCCAGCAGGTCGTGGAGGCACAATATTCCTTTGTAATCCATACGAACAATCCTTTTACGGGCGACGGTGATGAACTTTATGCTGAGGTGGTGTTGGGCCTTGGGGAGACCCTGGTCGGCAACTACCCGGGCAGGGCCCTTGGTTTTACCTGCAAAAAAAGAGGGTCTGAACCACAGCTCCTGTCTTATCCGAGCAAAAGCATAGGTCTCTTTGGCGGAGGCCTCATCTTCCGTTCAGACTCCAACGGAGAGGACCTGAGCGGATATGCCGGAGCCGGCCTTTATGACAGCGTAATGCTGGTCCCCCCCCGTGAGGTTTCACTGGATTATACAGAGGAGCCGTTGGTGTGGGATGAGAATTTCAAAAAGGAACTCCTGACCGGAATCACCGACGTCGGCGTAATGGTTGAAAAGGCCATCGGCTCTCCGCAGGATATCGAGGGTGCCTATGCAGGGGGCCGTTACTATGTAGTGCAAACACGTCCTCAGGTATAGTGATCTGAATGCATTATAGGAGAGTTATCTACCAGGAATTTCATATGTTGTTATGTGACCAAAGGGATTTCGCGTTCTCTCACGGCCTCAGCGGCATACTGTAGCGCCTCATGAATGTCTTCAGGTTCAATATCCGGAAATGCCTTCAGAATTTCTTCCTCCTTCATACCGTCAGCAACCATGCCGACAACAGTTGCAACCGGTATGCGAAGACCACGAATACATGGAACACCATCCATCTGGTACGGATTAACTGTAATACGGGTGAATTTCATTTTTGCCTCCTCTTGTATCTTAAGTATAGCAAAATACCCGTCAAATGTAGGTAATGGACAATTGGTAGTTTATCATGGGTTATGCCTCACGTTCTTTGAACTCCGGAATCCCTGAGTTCCTTTTGGGAGCAAAAGCAGAAATGAGAGTTGGTGGCGGTGGAGGGATTTGAACCCCCGACCCTGCGGATATGAGCCGCATGCTCTTACCAACTGAGCTACACCGCCGTTGTCATGCGCTTAAAGGTAATGGTCATTATAACAGAAAAATCAGCCTTAATAAAAGAGGATAAAGCGTCTCATCCGCACATTTATCAGAAGACCCACGCATATGAAATTGGCAAGCAATGCCGTGCCGCCATAGCTGAAGAACGGCAATGGAATGCCTACCACGGGCATCAGTCCCATGGTCATGCCGATATTTATAAAGACATATAAAAGAAACATGGTGCTGATCCCGATGGACAGGAGTGTACCGAATTCATCCTTTGCATAAAAAGCGGTTTCGTATCCCCGTATAATCAACAGGAGATAAAGGCTGATCACAACAACAGAGCCAACGGCCCCCCACTCCTCTGAAAAAACCGAGAATATAAAATCCGTATGTTTTTCGGGCAGAAACCGGAATGGTCCCTGCGTGCCCTTGAGATATCCCTTGCCGAAAATCTTCCCGGAGCCTATTGTGATTTTGGATTGCTCAATCTGATATCCTATGCCCTTTGGATCGACCTTTGGATCAATAAAAGCTACCAGTCTGTTACGCTGATATTCCTTCAGTCCTTCCCACAGGATGTTTCCTGCAAAAGGAAGCGAGATAATAATTACCAGCAACACACTGACAAGGATACGTCTCTGCACCCCCTTTACCAGCACCATCAACACCACTATTCCGACTAATGTTATTGCCGTGCCAAGGTCGGGTTGCTTGTAAAGAAGGTAGAAGGGTAGCAGTATAAACAGGAACAGGAGTGTTGTGAGCGGAGAGGCCGAAAGGGGTGAACGTTTTAAGCTTAGATATTTAGCTACAACGATTATAATAGCTATCCTGAACATCTCCGAGGGTTGAAAGCTGACCGATCCTACCCTGAGCCATCTCTGGGCCCCCAAGCCTGTATGTCCAAGCAGTATAGTCAGGAACAGGAGGATTAAGCCGATTCCGTACAGGTGGTAGGCTATACCGATAAGTTTTCTGTAATCAAAGCTTGCAGAGACAAAAAGGGCTATGATGCTGAGGACCAGCCATATCGACTGCCTTACATAAAACGATGGCTGGGTATCCAGGACAGACCTTGTGGCACTGTATATCGTCATTATCCCAAGGAGGGTAAGTACAATGGGAATGGAAAATATGAACCAGTCAAAGTTCCGGATGCCCTGGTAATTAATTTTTAACCGGTGTCTCAGCATGATATCCTGATGATTTCATATATGCTTCAATAGTTGCCTTTACAATAGGGCCTGCGGTTTTTCCGCCATGCCCGCCGTGCTCAACAAAGACAGAGAGGGCTATTGAAGGATTATCAGCCGGTGCGTATGCAACAAACCATGCATGGTCCCTGTACTTGTTTGCGAGTTTTTTCTTTATTGCTTCCGGGATCCTGATGACCTGGGCAGTCCCTGTCTTGCCTGCAATTCTGACTATTTTCGACCTTGCCCTCCAGCCCGTGCCTTTTCTGTCCTCAACCACCCCTACCAGGGCGTCCCTGATTATCCTGAGGGTCTTTGGGCTCAGGCTGAGTTTTGCTATCGGCTCCGGGCCAGGCTGGTCCTTGAGAAGTTCAGGCCTGTAAACAGTGCCCCCGTTTGCTATGGCGGATATCATCAGGGCTGCCTGGGCCGGGGTGATCGAGACGTATCCCTGTCCTATTGCCGCATTAAAGGTATCCCCAAGGTACCATGGAATCCCCTTTTTCCTTAATTTCCAGGATGTAGTAGGGATGAGTCCTTTCTTTTCGGCACTCAGGTTGACACCCGGGGCAATGCCGAGTCCAAAAGCATTTGCATACTTTGCAATCCTGTCCATCCCAAGGAGTCTGCCGACCTCGTAAAAATAGATATCGCAGGATTCAACAATGGCCTTTCTGAGCGTTGTTCTGCCGTGTCCCTGTCCTTTCCAGCAGCTGAATTTCCATCTACCCACATGAATCGTACCTTTACAATCCACTGAAAAGTTCCGGTTTATAACCCCTTCCTCTAAACCTGCAATGGCAGTAACGATTTTGAATATGGAGCCCGGAGGGTACTGACTCTGAAACACCCTGTTCAGAAAGGGATGTCCGGGACGTTTCCGAATCCTGTTCCATTGCTTTTGAGACATCCCCCGAACGAAGAGATTGGGGTCAAAAGATGGAAGGCTTACGAGTGCAAGTACTTCACCATCTGCAGGGTCCAGGGCCAGGAGCGCGCCGGCCTTTCCCTTAAATGCCTTCTCTGCCGCCTCCTGTGTCCGGAGGTCGACACTTAACGTCAGATCCTCCCCCTTCCGGGGTGGCACTATCTTCAGTGTACGTAACTGTCTTCCGAGGGCATCGACCTCGATAAACCTCTTTCCGGGAATACCCCGCAACCTCTTGTCATAGAGTGCTTCCACGCCCCATTGTCCGACAAAGGTGCCTCTGGGGGTGCCGGCAAAGAGCCCCTTGCGCAACTGGGCCTCCGTGGGGAGACTCAGATATCCGATCAGGTGTGCGCCGGTGCTGCCATAGGGATATGCCCTGGTGATCTCCGTCTCTACTATAAGTCCGGGGAAATCAGAGCGTCTTGCTTCTATCCCGGCGACCTGCGCAAAACTCAAACCCTCTTTCAGCCTTATTGGTTCAAGGACATGTTTTTTGTGTTTTGCTATCTTTTCAGACAGCTTTTCAACGGGTATGTCAAGGAGTTTTGACAGGCCTCTCAGGTCGACTCCCCCTTTCGCGAGGTCGGGGATCAGTGAGGCGATGAAATAAGGGGCATTTTTCACAAGGGGGGTGCCGTTTCTGTCAAAAATTATACCCCTTGGGGCAGGAATCTTGAAGACCCTGACCCTGTTTTTCTCAGACTGTTTCCTGTAATAATTGCCTTTCAGAATCTGCAACTGCCACAGTCTTAGTAAAAAAATTACAAAAACGGCCATGGATATGTAAGCCAAAACCGTTATGGTCCTTTTTTTATCTGTCATTTTTCCGGTCTTATCAGCCACCCGAAGGGTGCATTTATCAATGCCTTGACTAAGGTCAGGGCTATAAAGTCCAGTAAAGGGGCCGGTCTCTGTGCAAAGAGGGAGAGTGAGGTATATATCACTGTTTCGTCAAGGACGGTCAGGGCAAAGACCGCAAGCATTCCCAGCAGGGGTGTCCATATAAAAAAGCCATCCGAGAGATATGCAGGGAGGATACCTGCCAGTCCTTTTCCCAGCATTCCCGGACCGATTAACTGTCCTGAAAGGGTATCTTCGAGGAACCCTACGGATATCCCGACTGCTGCACCCTGGAGTTCACCTTTTTTGAGGCCGAAATAATAGACAAGCAGCAGAGTCAGGTTCAACTTTATTAACCCTGAGGATATCACAGATTGCAAAAGAAAGACTCCTGCTATGATTATTACCCGGAAAGCTATTTTTTTTGCAGTTTTGTTCATAATTGAAATCCTATTTTTTAAAGACCATGACCTCTTCAATCATGGATGCCTTTATTATCGGTTTAACCTCAACGTCAAGGAATAGCTCACTCCCTTTCTCAACCCCTGTGACATAACCCACAGGAATACCTTTGGGGAAAACCCCGTCAAGCCCTGAAGTTATTAGTAATGCTCCGGGCTTTATGTTTTCGTCCCTTGGAATATATTTTAAGGTACATGATCCATCCCCCCTGCCTGACAGTATCCCTTCAATCCTTGTGTCCTGAAGCCGTGCAGACACGGAAAAACTTACGTCTGTGACAAGCAGTACCTTTGAAAACTCCGGCATAACCTCTGAGGTTTTTCCAACGAGTCCTTCAGGTGTCCTTACGGCCATATCTTTTTTAATGCCACTTGATGTCCCCTTATCAATTATAATCAGCTCCGGCCACTGTCTTATCCCTGATGAGATGACCCTTGCAGCTGCAATAAAATGAGGGGTTGTCTCTTTTATGCCTATTATGGTGCTTAGTCTCCGGTTTTCGGATTTGAGCTCTGTGTATTCCTGTTTTCTCATCTCAAGCTGACCGATTTTGTTTTTAAGTATCCGGTTTTCGTTTTCCAGACTGAAATAGTAGCGAAAAGGTGATTTGATGATCGTCATGACGGCAGCGAACCCCCTCTCCAACCGGTATAGAGGGGTCTGCAGGACAGTTAAGGGTTTAAACGGTCCCTTGGTACTCTGAAAGGTCATAAGGGAGGCAGAGACGATGACAACCAGGAAAAGCAAGACAACCCGTCTGTTCCTCATCTCATCATCAATTCAGGGCTACACGTTGCAGCAGGTCGATTTCATCAAGCATCTTTCCCACTCCTCTGACAACTGCCGTGAGGGGGTCATCGGCCACGATTACAGGAAGCCTGGTCTCTTCCTTGATCAGCAGATCAAGACCGCGCAGGAGTGCACCGCCTCCGGCCAGCACTATGCCTGTATCTACAATATCCGCTGCAAGTTCGGGAGGGGTGTTTTCAAGGGCTACCCTGATTGTATCGAGTATTATGGTGACGGGTTCCTGAAGGGCCTCCCTGATCTCCTCTTCATTTATCGTGATGGTTTTGGGAATCCCTGATACCATATCCCTTCCCTTTATATCAAGCTCCCGAGAGGTATCATCAGTTGGATAGGCAGAGCCGATCTCTATCTTGATCTGCTCGGAAGATCTTTCGCCAATCAGAAGGTTGTATCTCCTTTTTATATAAGCCAGGATTGTCTCATCCATCCTGTCTCCACCAACCCTTACCACCTTGCTGTAAACAATGCCGTCAAGAGAGATTACGGCAACATCAGTGGTTCCGCCTCCGAGGTCGACAATCATGTTGCCTGTGGGCTCACCTACGGGCAGACCAACACCAATGGCGGCAGCCATTGGTTCCGATATGAGATAGACCTCCCTTGCTCCGGAGGCCTGGGATGCGTCTTTAACAGCCCTCTGTTCAACCTGCGTTATCCCCGAAGGTACCCCGATGATGACCCTTGGCGAGACGAAGCTCTTCCTGTTATGAACCTTTGTGATAAAGTATTTGAGCATTTCCCCTGTGGCATCGAAGTCCGCAATCACGCCGTCCTTCATCGGTCTTATCGTAGTTATGTTTGCCGGGGTCTTTCCAAGCATTCTCTTTCCCTCAATTCCAACGGCAATCGTCTTTTTATTGTCTTTCCTTATTACAACTACCGATGGTTCGTTACAGACGATCCCGATTTTCTTTACGTAGACCAGGGTATTTGCTGTTCCAAGGTCTATGGCAAGGTCATTTGAAAACAATCCGAGTATTTTCTGTATAAACATCATCTATCCTCCTGTTGCGGAAGTGCTGATTGTCACCCTGAATTAATTTCAGGGTCTCGCAACTCTTGTTGTTATCAGATTTCACAAATTTGGTATTTTTTATAGTCTGCACCGTGCAGCAAGCAGCTATTCCTTACTGTCTGCTACATGTTCCCTGTTGCCTGCTATTTCTATAACACTGGTTTTTGCAATCTCGTCACCAAGACGCCTGTGTGTATCACTTCCGAAAAGCACGATAAACTCAAGGGCCAGCACGCAGAGAAAGAGTAGCCAGCCTATCAAGGGTATTCTCCACAGCAAAAACCCAAAGGCGATAGTCATGTTTCTCAGTATGGATTCCTTGACGGTACAAGGCCCTCCGTTTACCCTGACCACACTTAACCCAAGAAGCATTTTACCGGGACTTCTGCCGTTAAAGAAGCCATCGGATACCAGAATGTACACAAGTCCTGCAAAAAAACCTGTCTTCTGTAATATCTCAACAGCTATAGTTGCCAGTATAAGGTCTACAACCTTTGCAACTACACGGGAGAGAAGTCCAGCAGGGGTTACCATTTAAAATACTACCAGATAGGTATTAAGATTTTCAAGGAAGGGAATGCCCTTGCCTGTTTTAAACAAGGTTATATGAGAGTAGCGTCTCCCGCAAACTTTTTTTGTTCGCCTCCGACATTTCACACAGCGGGAGACGGAGTTCCCCGCGTATCCTGCCCATCATTGAGAGGGCTGTTTTAACAGGTATGGGGTTGGTCTCAAGGAACATCGCGGTATTGAGTGGTTCGAGTTTGAAATGGAGCCTTCGGGCATCGTCATAAAGCCCCTTTTCGTAGCTTGCACACATTTGAGAAACCATTCCGGGCATCACGTTGGCAGTGACGGAAATCACGCCCCTGCCGCCGAGGGCAAGAAGGGGAAACGTGGTGAAGTCGTCTCCTGAAAGAACGGTAATCCTGTCACCACACAGCCTCATAACCTCACTCACCTGCTTCATATCACCTGAGGCTTCCTTTATGGCAGCAATGTTTTCAATCCCGGCAAGCCGCTCAACCGTTTGAGGCAGTATGTTAACAGCCGTACGTCCGGGTACATTATAAAGTATAAGTGGAAGGTCAACGGCCTCTGCCACTGCCCTGTAATGCCTGTAGAGTCCTTCCTGGGTAGGTTTGTTGTAGTATGGTGCGACAAGCAGGGCGGCATCCGCCCCGAGTTTCCTGGCCTCCTGAGTCATTGTAATCGTCTCATCAGTGGAATTGGCACCGGTACCCGCTATGACCGGAACCCTTTTGTTTACAATTTCTATGGTGCTCTTTATCACCCTGTAATGTTCCTCATAGGTCAGGGTTGCCGACTCTCCTGTAGTGCCACAGGGCACTATGCCGTTTGTTCCCTCTGATATATGCCACTCGATCAGCTCCGACAGGGCCTTTTCATCCACACCCCCATCCCTGAAAGGGGTAACTATGGCAACTATTGAACCTTTAAGCATAACTTCCTCCTTAAGAACTTTATCCCCTCCCTTTCCATCTGTCCGGGAAGGGCAATCCGGCAATCTGAAAAGAGTTTATATATTTACCGGAAACATGTGCCAAAGACCGGCCCTGTATGTAGAGCCCGCTTTTTCCGTCCACTTGACAAGCCCATATCCCGGCATCTTTTCGTCTCCCCTGCCCTTTATTGTTATGGCGTGCCCTTTTTGCAGGGGATAGGTAGTTATCATACCAAACCCCTGATCTGAAATGTCCACAATTGAGCCCTTTGCCTCAACCCTTGTGGCCTCTCTTCCCCCAACCTCTGTTACGGCAAACTTGATATTAAGGCTGGTTGGTTGTCTGCAAACGCTTCTCTTTTCTGTTGTCATTTTTCGCATCCATAGACTTCAAGATTGATATATCCATCAAATACAGTGACGGCAGGGCCTGTCATGTAAATATGTCCATCCCCGGCCCATTCAATAAAAAGGTCTCCACCCGGGAGGTGAACCGTCACGTCTTTTCCCGTAATCCCGATTAATGATGTTGCAACAGCAGCAGCAGCAGCACCGGTTCCGCAGGCCATTGTCTCGCCCGCACCCCTTTCCCAAACCCTCATCTTTATCTCTGTATCATTTAGTATCTCTACAAACTCCACGTTTGTCCTGCGGGGGAATATCTGATGGTTTTCAATCATTGGGCCGTAGTAGCTTACAGGAAAGGTTCCTACATCATCAACGACTATAACGCAATGGGGATTCCCCATAGAGAGGCAGGTGATATCAAGAACCTGTCCCTCAACCTCAAGGGGATATTTTATAAAAACGGCTGTTTCCGGCAGGACGGCACCGTTTGTTTCCTGGATATCTATCGGTATCTTCTCCGGCGAAAACTCCGGCATTCCCATATCGACCCTGACCAATCCATCGCATATCTCCGGTCTGATAATGCCCGCCGGTGTCTCTATCTCAAGTACCTTTTTTTCACTTAACCCCCTGTCCCATATGTACTTGGCCAGACAGCGGATACCGTTGCCGCACATCTCAACTTCAGAGCCGTCGGCATTGAATATTCTCATCCTGAAATCGGCCCTCTGAGATGGACAGAGCAGGAGAAGCTGGTCGGCACCGACGGCAAACCTTCTGTTGCACAAATGGACTGACAGCCTGGAAAGTTCATCAGTGCCGAGATTGGCCAGGGATGAGTCTTTAACAGCGTTAACGACAATAAAGTCATTTCCAAGGCCATGCATTTTTGTGAATTCGATTTTCATAATATCAAGAAGTTATCAACCGGATCAAATCTTATTTTTCCCCCTTGTCCAGAAAATCAGGTATCATCTCACCACGGACAAGGTCTCTGTATGTCTCACGCTTTCTTATAGTATAATGTTCTCCGTCCTTTACAAGCACCTCTGCCGGTCTTGGACGGCTGTTATAATTGGAGCTCATCGAAAATCCATAGGCCCCGGTACTCATAACAGCAAGACAGTCGCCGTGCCGTACCATATTGATTTCCCTTTCCCTTGCAAGAAAATCCCCGGATTCGCATACAGGCCCGACAATATCTGCAGTAATCATCTTGCGCCTGTTCTTTTTAACAGGAACGATGTGGTGATATGCATCATACAGGGTGGGTCTCATCAGGTCGTTCATCCCTGCATCCACTATCACAAACTCCCTGTCCTCACCCCTCTTCAGGTAAAGCACCCTGGTGAGCAGTATGCCTGCATTCCCTGCGATTGAGCGTCCCGGTTCCATAATTATTGTTATGTCCTGTCCCCTAAGAAGCGGCAGGAGTTTTTGGGCGAGCTCCTTTGGGTGGGGTGGAGATTCGTCTTTATATTGTATGCCAAGCCCGCCGCCTATGTCCAGATACTTCAAATTGATTCCCTCTGCCTTCAGGTTTTCAATGAGGACCAGTATCCTTCGGAGTGCATCGACAAAGGGAGTTACCTTTGTTATCTGTGAGCCGATATGTTTATGAACCCCTATGAGCTCAATATTTTCAAGTCCCTTTGCCAGTCTGTAGTACCCCAGGGCATTTTCTATCGGGATGCCAAACTTGTGCTTTCTAAGCCCTGTTGATATATAGGGATGTGTTTCAGGGTCAATATCAGGATTTATTCTCAGTGCTACAGGTGCAGTTACATTCATCCGCCCTGCTATATCGTTAATCCTTTCGAGCTCCTGTTCGGATTCAACATTAAACATCAATATCCTCTTGCTGAGGGCATATCGAATCTCGTCATCGGTTTTGCCCACCCCGGCATAGACAATCTTCTCCGGTGGTATTCCCACCCGTAAGGCTCTGTAGAGCTCACCTCCGGAGACAATATCAGCACCGGCACCATCATGATTTGCAATCAGACGGAGGATGGCACTGTTGGAGTTGGCCTTCATTGCAAAGCACATTATATGTGGAATTTCCATGAAGGCGTCATTGTATGCCTTCAGATGCCGGGTCAGGGTTTTATGGCTGTAAACATAAAGGGGGGTGCCATACTCATCAATAAGGCTCCTGACCGAAACATCTTCAGCGTAGAGCTCTCCTCTTAGATATCTGAAATAATGCATACTCCTCCCGTAAATACTCTTGATATTAAATCTTATATTATTAACACAAGGGGCCACTTAAAGTCAAAGTTTTACGGTGGTAAAACCGGAGACAGACACCTCTCATCCGGTAAAAACAGGACGCTTTTAAATTGGGTTACGGACACAATATTTTGTATTGACTATTCACTCCCGGGTATGCTATTCTTCATATAGAGTTTCTGAAGTTTTTGTAGCGCGTAAGACCACAAAGACTTTTAGCTTAGTGGTCTTTTTTATTAGATGCGGAGTAATTCTGAGGCTTTAGTTTTAAGTAAGGAGGTATGTAGAGAAATGGCTAATGGAACAGTAAAATGGTTCAACGAGTCCAAGGGTTTTGGTTTTATCACAAGTGAAGACGGCAGCGATGTGTTCGTCCACTATTCCTCAATCCAGGACGATGGGTTTAAGTCACTTGCCGAGGGCGAGTCAGTCAGCTTCGATATCGAAGAGGGCCCAAAAGGTCCCAAAGCAGTAAATGTGGTTAGACAGTAATCGACTCTGTAATTGACCAAAGAAAGTCCCTCTGTTTAACATCTTTTTAACATAAGGTTAACAAAGGGACTTTCTATAAATTCTCTATAAATCAGTTAAAAACCTTCCATCTGAGTAAACCTGCTCAACGTCAGAAACCGTACTTTTTTATAATTTATAGTATCTTGGTTTCTTGCTACCCCCCCATTACTTCCCCAAGCACTGAAGGCTTTTTAATTGATGGTTTATAGGGAGTGATCAAAATACGACCTCGCAGAATATCCTGCATTGTGGACCATCTCAGGCCGGCAGCAGTATAACTGCGTGTAACCCATGGGAATTTATTCTGCAGGATAGTTATACTTGGAGATTGTTTATAAACTCAATTTTTCTATCTGTCATTCCGGCTTGTCCGGAATCGTTATTCAAGAAGGATTCCCGACTCGCTTCACTTGCGGGAATGACAAATTACTGTAGTTTATACACAGACTCTACTTAATGGGGTGGATATGTCGAAATATATAAAAAATCGGTTTATTTTAGTAGGCTTGCTGATAGTGATATTTGTCGCCATCAGTTTAACCTCGAGAATAATATTACTTTTTGCCGATTTCGATCAGCTTGATTTCGGTTTGGTTATATTAATAAAACTGTTTTTAGTGGGGTTGTTTTATGATTTTGTTGCGGCCATATATTATGTAGCACCTTTTGCGGTATATGTTGCTTTGATGCCTGACAGGATATTTAATAATAAGTTTCATAAATACATACTCTGGGTCTTTTTGTTTGTTAATATTAATCTACTTGTTTTCAATGCTTTTTCTGAATGGTTTTTCTGGGATGAGTTTGGGAAGAGGTTTAATTTTATTGCTGTTGATTACCTTGTATATACTCAGGAGGTTATACATAATATCCTTGAATCATACCCGATCCCTTTGCTTCTTACCGCAGTATTCATAATCAGTTCCGTTATTTTTTATTTTATTTATAAGAAAAGAGCTGTTCTTGGTTTTGCATTTGATTCTACCCAGGGCTATCTGCAGCGATTGAAAGTTGCCGCAGTTTTTATCCTTTTACCTTTCCTGTTCTTTAATATACTCGACAAGCAATCTTTAGCAGACATCTCCGATAATCAATATGATAATGAATTATCCAAAGACGGACTTTATTCCCTGTTTTCCGCCTTTAGAAATAATACCCTGGACTATGATGAGTTCTATAAGACCGGGAATATAAAAACTGTAATGTCTAATTTAAAGAGCTTGACCGGATTTGATGATAACTCCTTGAAGTTCATAAAAAAAGACGGTAACGAGTTAAAATATAATATTATTTTGATTATGGTTGAAAGCCTCAGTGCAGAATATATGGGGGTTTTTGGTGATAATAGAGGTTTAACTCCCAACCTGGATAAATTAGCTGAAAAGTCTCTGTTCTTCAATAGTTTCTATGCAACGGGGACAAGAACAATCAGAGGGATGGAAGCCGTTACCTTATCTGTTCCTCCAACCCCGGGAAGAAGCATCGTTAAAAGACCGGACAACCATAATATGTTTTCTTCAGGGTTTATATTTAAGGAAAAGGGATATGAGAATAAATTTATTTATGCAGGATATGGTTATTTTGATAACATGAATGATTTCTTTTCACATAACGGGTTTGGTATTGTTGATAGAACGAATATGACCAAAGAGGAGATAACATTTTCCAATGTATGGGGGGTGTGCGATGAGGATCTGTTTAATAAGGCGCTAAAAGAATCAGATAAGTCATATAAGAAAGGCAAACCGTTTTTTAATTACATAATGACGACTTCCAATCATAGACCATATACCTATCCTGATGGAAAAATAGATATACCATCGCATACAGGAAGAGCAGGAGGTGTGAAATATACGGATTATTCTATTGAACAATTCCTGAAAAAGGCAGAACACAAACCCTGGTTTAAAAATACTATTTTTGTCATAGTAGCAGACCACAATGGAGGAAGTGCCGGAAAGACATCACTACCTGTATGGCGATACAGGATTCCTCTTTTAATCTATGCGCCGAATATTATAGCCCCGAATACGATAAACAAAGTATCTTCCCAAATCGATCTTATGCCTACTCTTTTTTCAATAATGAACTGGAGCTATGAAAGTAAATTTTACGGCAAGGACATACTTGACGAAAAATTTCGTGAAAGGGCATTTATTGGAACTTACCAGAAGTTGGGTTTTTTAAGAAACAGAAGACTTCTTATATTGGAGCCGGACAGGAGTGTTCACGAGTATAATATAGTTAGTCAGGGTCTTAGAAGTATCAAATATAAAGAAATTACTCCTTTAAAGAAGGATGAATCAGATGCGATAACATATTATCAAAGTGCAAGTTATTTGTATAAACATCATCTTGATAAATGGAAACAGTGAAAATCAGGCTTTTCTCAGAAAAACGAGGAAAGGCATCCCCTCCGACCGTAAGCCGACATGGTCGGAGGGGACCGGTTATTTGCTTGTTATGGCCTTATGGTTACATAGATGTAACCTCCCGACCTGTAAACAAGTAAAAGCACGTTATCGTCAGGGCCTATCCTGGATACCACCCGCTTGTAATCTTTTATCTCCTTTATTACCTGCCGGTTTATCTCCTGAATAACATCGTTTCTCTTAAGAATCCTGGAGGCAGGGCTTTCCGCTTCAACATTGGACACAAGAACCCCCCTTACCTTTTCGGGCATATTGAGGTTTGCCCTGAGGTTGGGAGTGAGTTCCTGAACATAGACTCCACGCAGGACATTGTTGTAGCCTTCTTTCACGGCTGTTGTCTCTGTCTTGGGATACTCTCCGAGGGTAACCGTCAGTATCCTTTCCTTGCCGTTCCTTACAATCTTTACCTGTACAGTCTTTCCAGGGGATGTGTTGGCAACCATATTTCTCAGGGATGTCTCGTCCTTTACCGTCTTGCCGTCAAACTCCACAATAAGGTCTCCCCGCTTAAGCCCGGCTTTTTCAGCAGGACTATCCTTTACCACGTCTGTTACAAGGGCTCCCTTGTCCTCTTTTATGTCAAATGATTTGG
This sequence comes from uncultured Thermodesulfovibrio sp., assembly GCA_964639515.1. Classification (GTDB taxonomy): domain Bacteria; phylum Nitrospirota; class Thermodesulfovibrionia; order Thermodesulfovibrionales; family JdFR-85; genus BMS3Bbin07. The sequence goes on along the minus strand of CAZXDE010000006.1, from coordinate 4,407 downwards.
CAAGCTCGGGTGTAAGTCCCTGAATGGTTACCCCAAGCCATCCACGGATGACTTTGCCGTATTTGACTATACTCTGCATTACCGCCTTTGCCATATCCGAGGGGATGGCAAACCCGATACCCATATAGCCGCCGCTTGTTGAGAATATTGCAGTATTTACACCCACAAGCTCTCCCCGTATATTTACAAGCGCACCGCCTGAATTGCCGGGATTGATGGCGGCATCGGTCTGGATAAAATCCTCGTAGTCGGCAATTCCCACATTGGACCTGCCGACTGCGCTTACTATCCCCATGGTTATGGTCTGGTTCAGGCCAAAGGGGTTTCCAATGGCAAGAACAAGGTTTCCCACTCTCAGGCTGTCGGACTCCCCTATCTTGATGGCAGGCAGTTTTTTAGCCTCAATCTTTATCACTGCAAGGTCTGTCTTGGGGTCAGTGCCTATAACCTTGCCCTTGAACTCCCTCTTGTCATAGAGGACCACCTTTATCTCATCTGCGTCCTTTATAACATGATTGTTGGTGAGTATGTAGCCATCCTCAGACACTATCACCCCTGAGCCGAGGGCTGAGGATTTGAATTTCCGTTTAGTACCAAAGGACCTGAAATCATTACCAAAGAACCGTCTGAAAGAGGGGTTGTTAAATAAATTGTTGAAGGGGGTGTTTTTTAATGTAACGGTCCTCGTGGTGGATATATTAACAACTGATGGTTTTACCACCTCGGCAACCTCGGAGAGTGACGTGCTCAACCTGCCAAGGAACTCGGTAGCTTTTTTCGGCACCTTGTTTTGATCTGCAAACGTGAGTTTTTGAACGTCAAGATTTGCCGATATAGTGAGACCGACAACTATACCAATCAACACCAGAAGCAGTGCAATGACCTTGTTTCTCTTTTTCATGTATTCACCTCCACATCGGTTTTTTTTGGTTGACAATAAACCCGCATCCAGTGATAAAATCCTCAATCAAGGTGCTTTCAGCTATACCCCGGTTGCCACTCCTGTGGCAGAAAGAGTCTCTCATATGTCATCAGGGCAAACCTGTCTGTCATGCCCGCGATAAAATCACAGACCATTCTGTGCCTGTCCATATTTTTTTCAGCACGAATATTCCTGAACCCCTCTTCAATTTGCTCAATATGCTCAAGGAAGTACTCGTAAAGGTCACGGATTATCTTCCTTGCCTTTTTAAACTCCATCTTTATCTGCCGGCTCTCATAGACACTGTCGAAAAGGAAGTCCCTGAGAATGTATATTGCAGCGGAAACGTCCGCTCCCATATAAATATGATCATAATCAGTGGCTATTGTTGAATATATCACATCCTTGACCATTGTATCTATACGCTTTGAATATTTGTTCCCTATGGTCTTTATAACTTCAGCCGGTATGTCCGTCCCTTTTATCACTCCCGCCCTGATGGCATCGTCAAGGTCATGGTTCAGATATGCAATTATATCAGATACCCTTAGAACCTGTCCTTCAAGTGTCTCGGAAAGACCTGTCCCGTCCTCAGGCATTATTGGTCCCTTTCCTTTTGAGTGGGTTACTATGCCGTTCCTTACCTCATGTGTGAGGTTGAGTCCCCTGCCGTTGTTTTCAAGAAAGTCCACCACCCGGAGGCTCTGTTTATGATGATCAAACCCACCTGGATATAGCTCTCTCAGGACTGCCTCTCCTGCATGGCCAAAAGGCGTGTGTCCGAGGTCATGTCCCAGGGCTATAGCCTCCGTGAGATCCTCATTCAATCTGAGCGCCCTGGAAATAGTACGTGCGATCTGGGAAACCTCAAGCACATGCGTCAACCTTGTCCTGTAATGGTCTCCCTTTGGCGCAAGAAAGACCTGTGTCTTATGTTCTAACCGCCGGAATGACTTTGAATGGATTATCCTGTCCCTGTCACGTTGAAAGCAGGTA
>CAZXDE010000006.1:0-2389 GCA_964639515.1 uncultured Thermodesulfovibrio sp. | reverse complement strand
CCGCCGGAATGACTTTGAATGGATTATCCTGTCCCTGTCACGTTGAAAGCAGGTACGGACTTCCCCTTCCTTTTCATGCCTTACCCGCCCCTTACTGCCTGTGCTGAGGGCGGCCTTGGGATGAAGGGTTTTTTTCTCAATTGCTTCTGTCTGTTCGCGAATGGTCATTGTATGGGATGGTGCCGAAGGGGGGATTCGAACCCCCACAGGTTGCCCCATACGCCCCTCAAGCGCACGTGTCTACCGGTTCCACCACTTCGGCTAACTTATATTATTTATCAGAACGGATATTCTTGTCAACCATGCGAGTGTATTAATCAGCAATTGATGATCCGGTCATTCCTGCCGCTATCTTTTAATCTCATAAAGTGAGGAGATAATCAGGGCACTGAAAGAGACTGGCTGGTCAAGGCCAAGGCAGCGAGGTGCCTGGGGATTACAGAGAGAATGATAGGGTATAAGATCAAGAAGTACGGGATCAAAATAAGTCTGACAGGGGAAGAGAGCGATTAATTTGACAATTATCGTGAAATGTGATAAAACTTAAGTATGAAGACAGGAAGGGGTGAGCAAAGGCAGCGTCTTGGGGAATTACTCGTTGAGCATGGTCTGATTAATACAAATCAGTTGAAAGAGGCGCTGAAGAGGCAGGCTCAGATGGGCGGGCAGATAGGGTCCATCCTGATCGAGTTGGGGTTTATTACAACGGACGAGCTTCTGGACTTCCTCAGCAGGCAGCTTGGTGTCCCTTCGGCAAATCTGTTTAAGCTGGACGTGCCTCCGAAGATATTAAGGTTCCTGCCGCTGGAAAAGATCAAGAGCATGAAGGTTGTTCCTCTTGCGGTTGATGATAACACGGTGACCCTTGCAATGGTAAATCCCCGTGACATGGTAACCCTCAGTGAAATCGAGTTTTCCCTCGGTAAAAAGGTAGAGCCGGTAGTAGTGCCTGCCATGCAGATGGAGACTGCGATAAAAAGCCTGATGGCGGATCCTGATAAAGGGCTTAAAGGTATGGTCCTTGAAAAGGAGGCACGAAAGGCAGAGACACAAAAAGCGCCTGAATTGCTCGCTTTGCTGCGCTATCTGGTAGAGTCACCTGCAACCGATATGTTGCTTACGGCGGGTGTCCCTCCTTCTTTAAAGATTCACAATGATATAAAGAGGGCTGCCATGGCCCCGCTTACTCCCCTTGATTGTGAAAGGTATGCGAGGGGAATGATGTCCGGGGAGGACTGGAAAAGATTTATCCTGAAAGGTGACCGGGATTTTGCCGTTACTTATCCTGAAATCGGACGATTCAGGGTAAGTGTTTATAAACAACGGAACTCTATCTCCGTAGCCATCAGGTACATAGCGGAAATCATACCTACCCTGGAGGAACTCAATCTGCCGGAGTGGTTGAAAGAGTATGCCTTGAAGTCTCAGGGGTTGATATTAGTGGCAGGGCCTACAGGACATGGTAAAACCACCACACTTGCTGCAATGATTGATATTATCAACACTTACAGGAAATGTAACATTGTCACGCTTGAAGACCCGATCGAATATCTCCACAAGCATAAAAACAGCAATGTCAATCAGCGGGAGATCGGGCTTGATACCGAATCCTTCCATGAGGGGCTGAAGCGTATCTTCAGGCAGTACCCCGACGTGATAGTTGTTGGGGAGTTGAGAGACAAGGAGAGCTTTGAAATAGCCTTGCAGGCAGCTGATACCGGACATCTTGTTTTATGCACGGTTCATTCAAATAATTCTACCTCGGCAATTGAGAGGATCATTAATATGTTTCCGTCACATCAGCAAAACCTGATCAGGACAAAACTTGCCGATACCCTGCTGCTTGTATTTTCACAGAGGCTGGTTTCCCTTAAGGAGGGTGACGGCAGGATACTTGCCTATGAAAAACTGCTAAACAGTTACAGGATAAGGAACCTTATAAGGGAGGAGAAGATCCACCAGATAAGGTCGCAGATGCAGGTAGGGACAGAGGAGTTTTCCTCTATTGATAGCGCTCTTGCAAATCTTTACAGGGAAGGATTGATCACCTTTGAAAAAGGTCTGCTTTATGCTGAAAATGAACAATTCTTCAGGGAGATTGCAGGGGTGGTGTGATTTTATACAGAGGTCCCGGTTCAAGTCTTATCATGTAGTTCCTTAGTATAAACATAAACTCCGGGACTTTCAACAACTAATTGAAAGCCCCTTCTGGTGGTAGAGTTGAGAATAAGCGGTCCCTGGAAATTTGCCATAACCATGTTGTTCTCAACCCTGACAATTACGAGGATTGCGAGGTCATCAACGTCTTCAAGCCCGATGAGTTTTTTTGCCGTGTCAGGGACCTCAAATTCATAGGAGGGGTTCATTAGAAATGGATTGATTACGATGA
>CAZXDE010000005.1:22624-29197 GCA_964639515.1 uncultured Thermodesulfovibrio sp. | reverse complement strand
ATAACTGATTAATTTTAGGACTTTTTTAACGGTAAGATTCTCTTTGCTTTATTTTGGACAGGATGTACAGGATGACTGATTTTAGTACAAAAGGGCTCATCTCCTGTAACAAGATAATCAGCCTTCCCTTCTATAGGCCCGCCAAGGACTTAAGAAGTATTTTGAGTTCTACAACCATCGGCGTCGGCATCAGAGCCTTGACCGAAAGACACCGAATGTTGTTTACTGCAGTACGCTGCCTCAGAAGTGGGTGGCGGCATGAATGGGCAGCTTATCACTTATAAATCGCTTCTGCCTGTCCAAACAAACCCGGCCACCTCTGACAGGGCGGGCAGGCATTACCCTTTTAAAAAAGCATAGCGCATGGCGCATAGGGCATAGCGTTACCTTTTCTCAATAAAACACACTAAAAAGTATGAACGTTACCAACGATCCCATGAGTGCGCCCAGGATTACCTCCCAGGCATTATGGGCCTTGACTGAAAGCCGGCTCTGGGCGATGGCCACAGCAGTGATGAAGGTCAGGATCGAGATTATGTAGTTCTCACTGATGTAAGTTGCAGATACCCATACAGAGAATGACAGTGCGGCATGGCCGCTTGGCATTCCCCCTCTCAGTGGATGTCCCTTGCCAAAATGCGCCTTGGTTATCACCACCAGGATTAATACTATTACCAGGGCAATGACTGCAATATCCTCACCTGTATGTTTTGCGATATGGATACCCTCGGAGAATGCTTTTTCTATGTAAGGAGCAAGTATGGTATATCCAATGATGAAGGCCCCGAAGGCCGTAATCAGGACTGCTCCGGCCGCAATATCCTTTGCCACTCTGGCTTTCTCGCTCTTCTGGGGCGAAATGATATCCACAGTCACTTCTAAAGCAGAGTTCATCATCTCTGCAAGGATTACCACAACGGCAACAAGTGAGATCAGGATGAACTCATCCTTCCTGACTCCAAGGACAAAACTCAGGATTAATATCGCGGAAGCCGCCAGGAGATGGAATCTCACATGCCGCTGTGTCCTTGCCGCATGAAGTACTCCTTCTATTGCATTATTTGTGGATTTAAGCCATTTCCTTAAGGGCATCTATAAGCTCCCGCTCTTTTCCCCTCATCTTTCCTGCCTGGTATGCATTTACCTCATGGTCGTATCCGGTAAGGTGCAGGAGGCCATGAATTAAAAGAAAGGTGAGTTCTTCATAAAAGGTATTACCGTGTTCCTTTGCCTGTTCAACAGTACTGTGGAGGTTTATTACTATATCCCCCAGCAGGGTCCCTCCGGGGAGAGTTTTTAAACCCTGCCGGATATCTTTCATTGAATTATACAGGGGAAAAGAGAGGATATCCGTTGTCCTGTCAATGGACCGGTAGACCCTGTTCAGCTCTTTCATCCTGCGGTCGTTAACAAAGACAATGCTCAGTTCAACCCCGTCAAGATCGAGTACTTTACCGAGCTGATTTAACAGACGGATCACTCTTCTGTTGTTGACCTTTACCTTTTTCTGGAGGTTTTTTATTAGGATATTCATCCGGAGGGGGCACCTCAATCCTGATGTTTTTGTTATTAGGAGTTACTTCTTCTCCGGGTATGATTTTCTCTTTCTTCTTCTCTTCAAAATTAAAACCCGGATACTCGATTCTTTTGTGCAGAATCCCGGTCAGGACGTAGGTGAACTTTTTCTTTATGATGGATATATCCTTCAGTGTCAGCTCACATTCGTCCAGTTGTCCATCAAGGAATATATGATTAACTATTGTGTCTACCAAAGACTCTATCCTTGCCGGTGTAGTGTTCTGTAATACCCTTGATGCTGCTTCAACAGCATCGGCAAGCATCACCAGCGCAGCCACACGACTCTGAGGCCTCGGGCCCTGATAGCGGTAATTCTCTTCAATCGGTTCCGCGTTTTCAGAGTCCCTGGCCTTCTGGTAGAAATATGTCATGAGGCAGGTGCCGTGATGTTGCTGGATGATGTCTTTGATGGGTTCGGGCAATTTATACTCCCGTGCGATCTCCACACCTTCTTTCACGTGGGCCATCAGTATCATGCTGCTCATGTGCGGGGTAATCCTGTCATGCCTGCTGACCGTGCCTTTCTGGTTTTCCACGAAATATTCAGGCATTTTCATCTTGCCGATGTCGTGATAATATGCGCTGACCCTTGCAAGCAGTGGGTTAACTCCGATATCCTCGGCAACTGCCTCAACGAGGTTTCCCACTATAACGCTGTGATGATATGTTCCGGGCGCGGCTATCAACAGGTTTTTCATTATGGGCTGATTAAGGTCAAGCAGCTCAAGCAGCGTAATGTCAGTGGTTACCTTAAAGAAATACTCGATAGCGGGCAACACAAGGGAGACCACGGCAGAAACTACTATGCCGGATGTGGCGGCGTAAAGGAGGGCTATGGGTGCATACTCGTCAAACAGCCTGTCGGTAAAAAGGAGGATGCCTATGAGAGTGAATACATTAATTATGCTGACATAGACTCCGCTTCTCAGTATATCGGTCCTCTTTTTGCATTTCATGATGCTGAATGCGCCCACAAGACTTCCCACAAAGGCATAAATAGGATATAAAGGTTCCCCCGTCCATAATCCTGTAAGGAGGCTGACTATAAACGAGAAGATAATAGCAGTATGAAAATCAAAGATGAGTGCTACCAGTATGGCGCCTGCAGCGATAGGCATTCCATAAATAGCGGTTCCTGAAGGGAAGAGACCTATGCCCAGTGTGAAGTTCTGAAAAAAGTACTGAAAACTCCTGCCGAGTACGAGCGTTAGTATAACAAGGGAGCCCAGGAGCAGAAGCAACCTGTATTTCTTTATATAATCAGGCTTGTAACGAAGTATATCCCTGTAGAAGATCAGGAATAGAAGGCTTGTTATAAAGAAGCCGCCGATTATATGCTGAGCTCCGAAACTCTCCTGGACAGTGAGTGATGCAGCGAGTCCGAAAAGGAGAATCAGTGGTAGTTTTACAGCATGGCTTCTGTTAAGATTCCTTGTATAACTTTTGCCTATTTTCCGGATTCCCGGCTCTTTTTTCTGTCCGTTTTTCAAATCTCTCATATGCCTTTATTATATCCTGTACAAGTCTGTGTCTTACTACATCCCTTTCCGTAAAATAGATGAGCTTTATCCCCTCTATGGAGGATAGTATCTTTTCCGCCTCTATCAGTCCCGAGGTCTTTCCAGCCGGTAGATCTATCTGTGTGATATCACCGGTTATGACTGCCTTTGAATTGAACCCAAGGCGTGTAAGGTACATCTTCATCTGTTCGGATGTGGTGTTCTGGGCCTCATCAAGCACTATAAATGCATCATTGAGTGTCCGACCCCTCATGTAGGCAAGTGGCGCTATCTCTATTATACCTTTTTCTATCAGTCCGGTTGCCTTTTCAAAATCCGTCATGTCATACAGGGCATCATAGAGGGGCCGGAGATACGGGTGGACCTTTTCATATAAGTCCCCCGGGAGGAACCCCAGTTTCTCGCCGGCCTCAACAGCAGGCCTTGTGAGCACTATGCGGCTCACTTCCTTCTTCAGCAATGCATTTATAGCCATTGCCATGGCAAGGTATGTCTTGCCGGTCCCGGCAGGTCCGATGCCGAATACAATGTCGTACGTCCTGATGGCCTCTATATACTTCCTCTGGGCCTCGGTCTTCGGAATAATAAAACGTTTCTTTGATGAAACAGGGATATGATTCAGAAAGAGGTTTTTGAGGGATGTTTCCTCTCCCTTTGATATGGCGCTTATGGCAAACCTTATATCATCCGGTTTCAGGACATAGCCCTGCCGGTTTATATCCTTGATCTCTTCCACTAATTTCTTTGCCTTTCGGGCTGCTTCTGCAGGACCTTTTATGAATAGTTTGTTGCCCCTTGCGCTGATAAGGACACCAAGGTTGTCTTCTATAAGCTTGAAGCTTTTATCAATTCCAGAGTAGGAAAAGTCCGCCTCGTTATCAGTCTCTATCTCGATTTCCAGAATTACGCTTTCCATATCCCTATCTTTCCGTCTTCAAGACCAGGGTCTTCAATTTTTCGGTTCTTGTAAGTTTTATGGCTGCAGTTTCAGCACTCTTTCTTGCTTTGAATCTGCCAACCCATACCCGGTAGAGGGACCTCTTTTTCCCGGCTGAAACGACTTTTGCACTATACCCCTTCCTTTTGAGCTGATTCCTCAGCTTCCCGGCCTGCTGTTTGTTTCTGAAGGCTCCAACCTGAATTGTGTAATACAGGGAAGGCTGTTTTCCGACTTCCGTTCTGTTGTTCCGGAGATTTTTCCCGGCAGTACTTTTCCGGTTGTTTTTATTCAACTCCTCGTTTTTGTCAGCCCTGGTGGATTCCTTTCCTGTCCCGGCGTTATCTACATGAGACCGGGGTTTGCCCTTGTTGTTCCGACCCTTGCCGGCTGAGGAAGAAAGTATGTCGTCTGTTTGCCGGCCTTCATCCCGTAGAGAGCCCTCCCGGGCCTTTTCAGCGGGCGCTGTCAAGGCATTCATTGATATAAGGGCAGGTCTTTCCACCAATTGGGCCTTGCCGACAAAATATCCGAGTAAAAAGCTGAAGGCACTGCAAAGTGTTACGATCAGAATCAATATTGCCTTACCTGTCAGGAAATCAGCAGGGATTTTGTGATAAAATTTGGGATTCATAAAATAAGCATAGCATCACCATAGGAGAAAAATCTATAACCCGATGCGATGGCCTTTCTGTATGCCGTCAGTATCTTCTCTCTCTCAGCAAAGGCACTTGCAAGCATAAGGGGAGTCGATTTCGGCAGGTGAAAATTTGTTATCAGACAATCAACTCCTTTGAACCTGTGGCCGGGATATATGAAGAGGTCGGTTGTCCCTCTTATATTTCCGGATTCCTGAACTCCGGGGCCTGCCGGTGCCTGTCCTGAACCTGATTCAGGAACGGGTTTGGCTTTTTTCAATCTGCAATCCTTATAATGGCCGTTCATCAGGGACTCAATGGTCCTTGTGGTTGTGGTTCCAACTGCAAAGACCCTTCCCCCTTCCTTCCTTCTCTTCTCTATCAGGCCTATAAGCCCTGATTCCACCTCAAACTCTTCAGGCTCCATCCTGTGATTCCCGATATGCAGGCTTTTTACCGGCATGAACGTTCCGATGCCGACATGGAGGGTAAGTTTCTTTATAATCACCCCCCCTGATGTGAGTTCCTTCAGGAGTTCTTCCGTAAAGTGAAGTCCTGCCGTAGGCGCAGCGATGGAACCTTCTTTTGCTGCATATACCGTCTGATACCATCTCCTGTCTCTTTCATCAGGCCTCCTCTTGATATAAGGTGGAAGCGGCATATTGCCGTATCGCCGGATGAAGTCCTCCACGTCTCCGGTATTAAACCTTGCAGAGCTTCCTTCAACTATTTCAGCCTCAACCCCTCCCTCAAAATAGGCCTTACCGGTATACCTGCCCTGTGAGAGGATGGAAAAGCCGTTGTCAGAGGTCTTTTTTACCAGTAGTATATCGATCCTGCCGCCCGTGGTCTTCTTGCCCGAAAGTTTTACAGGAACTACCTTTGAATTATTGAGTATAAGGAGATCGCCCTCTCTGAGATAGGATTTGATATCAGTGAAGAGTCTGTGTTCAATGCAGCCATCTCTTTTGAGGACCAGGAGTCTTGAGCTGTCCCTCTTCCGGACAGGTTCCCTCGCTATAAACTCCTCCGGCAACTCAAAATCAAAACTGTTCAGTTTCATGAATCCCGGGTTTCAGTCTTTCTTCCGACTTATCGGCATGAATTTCCCGTCCAGCTTTATAACCGTTCCAGGGTAATAGAAGGAGAGTATCTCTTTATAGTTTTTCCCATCCTTTGCCATCTGCTGGGCACCCCACTGACAGAGCCCGACACCGTGACCATACCCCTTGCCGTCAAAGATAAAGGTATTGCCCTTCCTCCTGAGAGTAAACCAGGTGCTTGGAAGGGTTTTCCAGCCCAGGAACCTCCTGAGGTCTTTTGAAAGTATTACCTTTGTCCCCTTTTCAGTAATAAATGTCAGCTCTTTAGTCCGTCCGGTTTTGGTATAACTGTTTATCCTGATATCTTTGAGTCCGGACAGACCAAGTTTTTTTTCAATCTTCCTTATACTGAGCCGTCTCTGCCAGACCCAGTAAGAAGAGAGCGAACAGTCGGAAGAGACTGATTTCAGGTATGGATAAGCCTTTCCGAATACCTCTTCCGGCAATTCCGTTTTGCCCCCACAGGTGGAGTGATAAAATGCCTCGATCGGTTCGCCGTCGTAAGTCAGGATTTCACCACTTGTCTGCATGACGGCATAGGAAACCCGGCTGTCGGAATTATCGCCCCTGTAGAGCTGGTTGAGCGTGGAGGATGTAAGGTTGTACAGTCTGTTGGTCCCTTTCTGTATGTGCTTTACAGCATAAGTTCTTGCTATAACGGCCTGGACTTTTAAAGCCTCCATCTCCCAGCCGTCGGCGACCTCAGAGAGGACTACGCCTCTGACATAATCTTCAAGAGGCAGCTCATTTATAAGATAGAGCCCTTTCTCACCTTTCCATATCTCGATGTTTCCCAG
>CAZXDE010000005.1:12734-22524 GCA_964639515.1 uncultured Thermodesulfovibrio sp. | reverse complement strand
ACTCGTATACCTCTCCATCTCTGAATATATGCAGCCACAGTATTTCTGCCTGTAAAGACCGAGCTCCCTTGATATCTTCACACCGTCCTTCCATCCGTGCCTGAAGTCCTCGATGAAGAATTCAATATTATACCTCTCCTGCAGGCTCTGTCCTGTCTCTACAATCCTGTCGAACTTCTGATAGGGACTTACGAGCAGGCTTGTTGTAAAACCATCCATACCAAGTTCCCCGGCCATCCGGGCTGTCTTCTCGAGACGGACCTGATAACAGTAGGAACAACGACTCTCCTCCCTGTAGGCGACCTCCCTTACGAATTCCCTGAGCCCATAATCATCAATATACTGAATATCGAGCTTCCAGGATTTCTGCAGTTCCCTGAGTGCATTAAGCCTTGCACTGTATTCAGTGAAGGGGTGGATGTTCGGATTGTACCATAACCCCTGGACCTCTATGCCCCTGTCTTTAAGAGTTTTTAGTGGATAGAGTGCACAGTTGGCACAGCATATATGCATAAGGAGGTGCATTAGTCTACTGATATTTAGTATAATTTCTTTTGCACTATTATATCAATTCATTTTTGTCCGAAAGGTTTATGACGATGCGCACCAGTAAAAAAATCCTGATTGCCGTTGTTCTGTGCCTGGCCTTTTTTCCTGGTACAGCAGACACAGTCAGGGGGTTTGAGGGACCCCTCAATATAAGAAACAGCTTCCCGCTGTTTCTTGCAATTGGAAATCCTTCAATTATATCCGCCAAGGGTGAAAACTCCATTGACCTCAATCTCATGTATTCAAGCACATATCTTATTGATACATCTGAAGAATGGTCTTTTAACCTTGATTTAGAGGCTGCAATTATGGATATTCAGATAAAAAAGCTTTTTTTTGGTGATTCGATTGAGTTAAGCCTCGACCTTCCTGTTTTAAGTTTTAACAGCGGCTTTCTGGATGGTTTTCTGGAGTCCTATCATAGTGCCTTTGGATTTCCTGATTATGGCAGGAGTAACAGACCCCCGGATGATTTCCTGTTCGAGGTCAGCCATAACGGCAGGACGGTTGTATCCGGCAGATCCGGTGAGATAGCATTAGGTGATATAAAGGTGGGAATTAAAAAGGCCGTTTATGTCAAGGACCCGTATATAAGTATCTACGGTTCTGTAGAATTTCCCACAGGTGATCCAAAAGGCGGTTATGGAAACGGGGCACTTGATACAAGCGTTGCCCTGCTCGTAAATAAAGGCATCGGTGACAGTGTCATGACATACTTCAATGCAGGTGCTGTTTTTACCGATAGTTTCAGGGCTGAAGAGACGATCGACCTTGAGGACTATCTTTATGGTGCAGCAGGTGTGGAGTGGCTTTGTTCCAATACCCTTTCGCTTAATACCCAGTTTTTTATTCAGGGTTCGCCTTTCAGAAATACAGGCATCAGGGCCATAGATGAAGTTGCTACGATCCTGAGCTTTGGCGGCAGATACAGGATTAATCAGGAAAAATCCCTGGAGTTTTCCTTTTCGGAAGATACAAATACCGCAGGAGCCCCTGATTTTATGGTCGGATTCGGATACAGGTACAAGTTTTAACTTCTTCAGGAAATTATGTGGAGAATAAATAAAGCAGACTAAACCACAGAGACACAGAGGCACAGAGTTTATAGACAGATTCCAACAGACCTGGACACTGATTCCTCTGGACTTCAGTCGCAGCAGCTGTAATCCTGTCTGTTAATTCTTTATTATAGAATGTAGGCTTCTCTGTGTCTTCCCGAAAGCTTTCGGGATGGTTTATTGTCCACAAAAGTCATGCCCTCAGAGCCTTCCTGAACGTATAATCGAATAAAGCAGCCAGAGCCCGAGCATGAAGGCCATCAGGAACCCTGCAAGACCCAGCAGGGGTATGTCAAAAACCCGGCCGCCTTTATCCGAGAGGGTAAGTATGGCAGAGCTCAGGATAATCGCTGCAATAACAATACTGAAGGCGAGGCGGTTGGTTGAGCGGTCGATATCCCTTATCAGGCGGTCGAGACCCAAAGGGGTCATCTTTATATGGAGGTCGTCCTTCAGGGCCTTTCTCATAAGGATTCTTATCTGTTTTGGTGTGGTTGTTGCAAAGTCCGTCAGGTCTTTAACCTGTTTTTCCATCTGTTTGTATATCTTTTTCGGGTTGTATCTGCTTTTTATGAGGCGCGATGCATAGGGTTCTGCAATGCTTATGAAATTAAAGTTAGGGTCAAGCTCCCTGCCGATACTGTCGAGTATAAGCATGCACTTGTTGAGTAACAGCAGGTCTGACGGAATCTTCATGCGGTGTTTTATGGCAACGTGCATCAGGGTGTCAAGGTACTGTGCAATGTTTATCTCGGAGATTGTAAGGTCGTAAAGGGGAATGAGGAAGTCTATAATATCGGCCTTGAATTCCCGTTTAAACGCCTCTATATCCACATCTTCCGTGACGAGGCCGAGGGCTATATACTCGTCGATCAGGGAGTCGAAGTCCTTTTTTACAAGCGCGACAAGGGCGGAAGCAATGCTTTCCATCATATCAGGTGAGAGCCATCCGATAATACCGAAATCCACAAGGCCCAGGCGTCCGTCAGGCATAACAAACAGGTTGCCCGGATGGGGGTCTGCGTGAAAAAACCCGTCCTCAAGAAACATCTTGAAATAGGCAGCCACACCTATCCTGGCAATCTCCGTCCTGTCAAGGCCGAGACGGGTTATGCCTTCAATGTCATCAATCCTGACACCTTCTATCCTCTCCATTACGAGGAGCCTCTTTGAGACGAGGTCCGGGAATATCGAGGGTATAAAAATGTGAGGATGTCCTGCAAAATTCCTGCGGAACCTGGAGGCGTTTTTCCCCTCTTCCGTGAAGTCGAGTTCCTTTCTGATAGTCTTTGAAAACTCTTCAACAATACCCGTGGGATTAAAGAACTCCGTTTCCGGGATATATTTCACCATCCGGGAGCTGATGGCCTTGAGGATGATGATGTCCGTTTCTATTATATCGCTGATATCGGGTCTCTGCACCTTTATTACAACAGGGGTTCCATCCTTCAGGGTTGCATAATGGACCTGGGCGATAGAGGCTGCAGCAATGGGTGTTTCATCAATATTCTCGAAGAACTCTGCAGGAGGGAGCCCCAAATCTTCCTTTATGGTCTCCCGTACATGGTGGAAAGGAAAGGGTGGTACCTCATCCTGCAGTTTCTTGAATTCATCTGCAAAGGGTTTTGTTATGAGGTCGGGCCTTGACGCAAGTACCTGTGCCAGCTTTATGAAAGAAGGGCCGAGTTCTTCAAAGGCGAGCCTTAATCTTGCAGGGATTGTGTGCCCGGCTAACTCGGGGGGGGCGCCGAGAATCTTCAGCCTCTTCCTGAATGGTACGACCCTCTGTAGATTCAGCTGTTCTATGAACTGGCCAAACCCGTGTTTGAGGAATACGTTTACAATCTGGCGGATCCTGCTGATGTTCCTGTATGTTCTTTTTAGCCTGAGGAATTCACGGAGCATCAAGTGCCTTTCTGCTCAGACCCTTCAATGACAGCTTCAAGCTTTTTGACCCGCGTAGAGAGTGCCTTGATCTTCTTGTTTAAATCCTCGATATTTTCCTTTGTGGGGAGGTTCATCTTCTCAAGGGTCTTTGCCAGGACGTCGGCTATACTCTTTGTCAATTCGTCGGAACCCTTTTCAGCCTTCTCAGACCACTCCTTCACAAGCTTTGCCCCCTGGGTTTCACTCAATTCGCCTTTTTTTACGAGTTCATCAATCGATCCCTTTATCTTTTCCTGAACTCCAAAACCGGCAAGTAATGCATTCCTGACAACATCAAAGATTGTCATAAAACCTCCTTTCCATTACGGCTTAATCGGGTTAATAAGGTTATGGCATATGGGGTCATGGTCATCCTGTCATTAGTATCCTGATTCCCTGAAATTACCCCTCGCCCCTCGTGGCCTTTATTATATCGTACACTTTATTGAGGACAGAATCAAGTTTCTCCACCTCATTGATTCCACCCTGAGCCATGTCGGGCCTGCCACCCCCCTTACCGCCTGCAAGGGCGGAAAGCCTTCTTACAATCTCTCCGGCATTATAGCTGTCCTTCAGGTCCTTTGTTATCATGCAGACTATGGCGGCCTGGCCATCAATTGCTGATGAGGCTATAATGATACCGGACTGAATGCGGTCTTTTATGTTATCTGCCAGAAGGCGGAGTTCCTTTGGATTAAGGCCATCATGTCTTGTCTTTATGACCTTTACACCGTTCAGCTCCCCTGCCTCTTTCAGTGCCTCTGCAATTGCATCGCTTGAGGTACCTGTCCTGAGTTTCTGAACCTCCTTCTCGAGAGTTTTCATGGCAGAGAGGAGTTTTTCCGTCTTTTGCAGGGGTGTTTCCGTCTTCAGCAGCTCTTTTATCGAATCAAGCTCATATGCCTTCTGCCTGAAGTATTCAAGGGCTCCACTTCCTGTTAACGCCTCTATCCTCCTGACGCCGGAGGCAACACTTCCCTCCGAGACGATTACGAATAGCCCTATCTCACCTGTTGCCCCGCAATGTGTGCCGCCGCAGAGTTCGCTGCTGAAGTCGCCCACTGAGACGACCCGGACGGTTTCGCCGTACTTTTCATCAAAGAGGGCGACCGCCCCTGTCTTCATAGCCTCTTCAATGGACATGACATCTGTCCGGACCGGGAGGTTGCCGAGGATTGTTTCGTTTACTATATCTTCAATCCTCTTTATCTCGTCTTTCTGCAGGGCATAAAAATGTGTAAAGTCAAACCTCAGCCTTTCAGGAGTTACCCATGAACCGGCCTGCCTGACATGTTCACCAGGAACCATCCTTAATGCCTTGTGCAGAAGGTGGGTGGCCGTATGGTTTCTCATGGTCGCCCTTCTTTTCTCTTCATCAACACTGCAGGTAACCCTCTCTCCCTTTCTGACCTTTCCGCGTTTTATCTCTGCACGATGCACGTGAAGGCCTTGAACCGGTTTTTTGGTATCAAGGACCCATACATGGGCTTCTTCCGTGTCCATTATGCCGGTATCGCCCACCTGTCCCCCGGATTCAGCATAAAATGGCGTCCTGTCAAGGATTAGCTCTCCTTCCTCACCCTCTGTCAACTCCTCCACTGGACGGCCCTCTTTAATCAAGGCCTTAATCGTGGCTTCAGTTTTTAAAGTGTTGTAGCCTGTGAATTCCGTTTCACCGGTCTCTTTGACGATTTCAGTATAGACAGAGGTCAGAGCACGATCTTCCGCATTCCATACAGCCCTTGCCCTCTTGCGTTGCAGCTCCATCTCCCGCTGAAAACCCTCTTCATCGATGCTGAGTCCTGCGTCCATTGCGATATCACGTGCAAGGTCAAGGGGAAAGCCATAAGTGTCATAGAGTTTGAAGACCTCTTCACCGGGAATAACGGTCTCTCCCTGTTTTTCTATCTTTGCAATAATATCATCAAGTATATTCATACCCAGCTCAATTGTCCTTGTAAAACGTTCCTCCTCAATCCTGAGGAGTTTTTGGGTCCGCTCCCTTTCATCAATAATTTCCGGATAGAGGTCGCCCATTGAGTCAATAACAGGGATGACCATTTTATAAAGACACGGTTCATGCAGGTTCAGGAGTCTTGCATGTCTTGATGCCCTGCGGATTATCCGTCTGAGCACATAACCCCGTCCTTCGTTTGAAGGCACGATACCTTCAGAGATCAGGAAAGTTGTTGCGCGTACATGATCGGCTATCACCCTGATGGATGCGTCTGTATCCGGTGAAGAGCCGTATTTTATGCCTGAAAGAGTGGATATCTCCCTTATGATGGGTTCAAACAGGTCTGTGTCGAAATTATTCAGTTTGCCCTGAAGTACTGCCGTAATACGTTCAAGTCCCATTCCCGTATCTATGCTTGGATGAGGCAGAGGTGTAAGCTTGCCCTCTTCGTCCCTGTTGTACTGCATGAATACGAGGTTCCAGAGCTCAAGGAACCTGTCACAGTCACACCCGGGGGCACACTCCCTGCTGCCGCAACCCACTGATTCACCCTGGTCGATAAGTATTTCGGAGCATGGTCCGCAGGGTCCTGTGTCAGCCATCTGCCAGAAGTTGTCTTTTGCGCCAAGGCGGACGATTCTGGAGTGTTCTATGCCGGTTTCCTCTTTCCATATCCTCTCTGCCTCGTCATCCTCTTCATAAACAGTGGCATAGAGCCTATCCTTCGGCAGCTTAAAGCATTCGGTCAGTAGTTCCCAGGCAAGGGATATGGCCTCTTTCTTGAAGTAATCTCCAAAAGAGAAGTTTCCGAGCATTTCAAAAAAAGTGTGGTGTCTTGCCGTATGTCCGACATTTTCGAGGTCACTGTGTTTTCCTCCGGCACGCATACACTTCTGGCAGGAGGCTGCCCTCCTGTAAGGCCTGCCCTCGATCCCGAGGAATACCCCTTTGAACTGGACCATCCCTGCATTGGTAAAGAGCAATGTAGGGTCTTCATGGGGAACAAGGGGTGAACTCTTCACAACCTCATGATCTTTTTCCCCGAAAAACCGGAGAAAACTTTCGCGTATCTCTCTACTCGTCATAAAAGCACCTTCTTATTTCACCGCAGAGACCGCAGAATTCGCAGAGATAAAAAAATGACACAAACATGATTTTTTGCAAACTCTGCGGTCTCTGCGATGAATAGTTACATTACCTTACTTTGTAATTCCCGGTTCAGTACTCACTATCTCTGTGAGTTTGCCGTCGGTAAACCTCAGGATGGTCTTGAATATCCCACCCCACCTGTCATATTCCCACTGGACTCTATCCTTTCCATCTGCCGTTGGTTTAAGGACTTTTACTGTGGTTGGCGCCCCCCAGGCGTATCTTGCCTGCTGGAGTGTCATACCGGTGACCACTGCGGCCTTTTTGATGTTTTCCTGAATCTGTGGCGGATAGTCCTTGATCTCCTCATAAGTGTATTTTATCGCCCTGGTGCAGCCGGCGAACAAGACAAAGACCATGAAAGACAGCACTAAAGACCTCTTCATAACGCAACCTCCTGATTTATATAATATGTTTTATTTCCCGTCTTTTACTCCTCAACTCCTTTACTCCAATTCTCCACCCCTCCAGGTTCTTCCTCCCTCCATCACTCCATCCAGAACCCTCTTTATGGTCTCAGCGGAATGACCTCTCCGCTGCAGCATACCATAGAGTCTTCTCTTAACCTTTTCTTTTGGCAAACTCTTAAATAGCTTGATCTTTTTCCGGACAAGCTCCTCGGCACCCTTTATCTCGTCAATTGTATCAATGCCCGAAGAATCTATAATATCCTCGGGTATGCCTCTTTTTTGAAGCAGGGCTTTTACCCCTCTTACACCGAGAGTCTTTTTATTAACAGCATATGCTATCAGATCATCTGCCAGTGCCGGGTCATCAACGAGACCGAATTCTTTTAGTACCGGGATTGTTACATCTATGGTGTCTTTTTTAAATCCCTTTCTCTTTAAACGGTCCCTGAGCTCTCTTTCACTCCTTCCTCTGATACCCAGGAGTCGTAAGGCATAGCTCCTTGCCTTACTGGCGGAATCGCTCGATCGGGATGCCGCTCTTTGACCCTTGCTTGTGTTGTTCAATCTCTTCATAGGTGAGGTCACTTGTTGACTGGATTCCTTTTACCTTAAGTGCAAAATCATCAGGGTTGGTTGCCCGCATCAGTGCCTCTTCATATGTTATGAACCCGGACTTGAAGAGGTCGTAAATGGACTGGTCAAAGGTCTGCATTCCGTAATGAATCTTGCTCTTTGCTATAACCTCGGAGATCATTCTTGTCTTGTCAGGGTCAAAGATACACTCCTTAATAGTATCGGTTGCCAGGAGGACCTCTACGGCAGGGACACGACCGCTGCCGTCAGCCCTCGGCACAAGTCTCATGGAGATGATCCCTTTCATTACGGATGAGAGCTGAGTCCTTATCTGTTTGTGCTGATACGGGGGGAAAACCGCAATTATCCTGTTTACAGTTTCAGTGGCATCAGTGGTATGAAGTGTACTTAGAACAAGGTGTCCTGTCTCAGCGGCAGTGATTGCCGTCTGTATGGTCTCGAAATCTCTCATTTCACCAACCAGTATGACGTCCGGGTCCTGACGCAGGGCAGCCCTCAGGGCCTTGCTGAAGGATTCCGTATCCGAGCCGACCTCCCGCTGGTTAATGATACTTTTTTTGTCCCGGTGGAGGTACTCGATAGGGTCTTCAATTGTGATGATGTTATTTGTGCGGTTATTATTGATATGGTCTATGAGCGCAGCAAGGGTGGTAGACTTGCCGCTGCCTGTTGTTCCGGTGACCAGGATTAATCCACGGGGCTCAAGGGCGATTTTTTTCAGGACCTCCGGGAGGTTAAGCTCGTCCAGGGTCGGTATCTTCATGGGTATTACCCTGAAGACAAGGCCGATGGTTCCACGCTGGATAAGTATATTGCAGCGGAATCTTCCAAGACCCGGCACGCTGTAGGCGAGGTCTATATCGTGTCTCTTTTTAAAAAGCTCCCTCTGGCCCGGACTCATGACGATAGTAGCCATCTTGAGGGCCTCTTCCTGGGTGATCCTCTGTATGCCCTGCAGGGGGACAAGCTCACCATGAATCCTCAGAACGGGTGGAGACCCTACCTTGATATGAAGATCGGAAGCCTGTCTCGAATAAGCCTCTTTCAGGAGCTCATTGATTTCCATTGTTCCTCCCGATATTAAAGGATTCGCGAACCTTGTTTTCAATCTCAAGCGCCATTTCAGGATTCTTTTTCAGGTAGTCCTTTGCATTTTCACGTCCCTGACCTATTCTCGTGCCACCATAGCTATACCACGACCCTGACTTTTCGACTATGTCACCCTGTACCCCGAGGTCAATGAGTTCGCCTTCTCTGGATATACCCTCATTATAATAAATGTCGAACTCCGCCTGTTTAAACGGGGGTGCAACCTTGTTTTTCACCATCTTTACCCTCACCCTTCCGCCGATCATCTCCTGGCCGTTCTTGATACTGTCGATCTTTCTGATATCAAGCCTCATGGAGGAATAGAATTTCAGGGCCGTTCCACCGGTGGTGGTTTCCGGATTACCGAACATCACCCCTATCTTTATCCTTAACTGGTTGATAAAGACCACCGTGGTCAGAGACTTTGATATGGCTGCCGTCAGTTTTCTGAGTGCCTGGCTCATCAGTCTTGCCTGCAGTCCCGGGAGGCTGTCTCCCATATCTCCCTCTATCTCCGCCCTTGGGACGAGGGCTGCTACGGAGTCAATCACTACAATGTCCACAGCGCCACTCCTTACAAGTGCCTCGGTTACCTCAAGCGCCTGCTCACCTGTATCA
Source organism: uncultured Thermodesulfovibrio sp. (assembly GCA_964639515.1). GTDB lineage: Bacteria > Nitrospirota > Thermodesulfovibrionia > Thermodesulfovibrionales > JdFR-85 > BMS3Bbin07. The sequence continues at coordinate 13,174 of CAZXDE010000005.1, read as the reverse complement.
GGCTGTGATACAAGGAGGTCTTCAATGTTCACACCTATTCTTTTTGCATAATTAATATCAAGGGCGTGCTCTGCATCAACAAATGCGGCTACCCCGCCGGTCTTCTGTGCCTGCGCTATGGCGTTCAGTGCAAGGGTTGTTTTTCCCGAAGACTCGGGACCGTATATCTCGACGACCCTGCCGCGGGGAAATCCCCCAATTCCGGTTGCAATATCAAGCCCGAGAGAACCGGTGGGGATACTCTGAATGCCCTCGACTACCCCCTTTGCCCCCAGGCGCATGATGGCCCCTTTTCCAAAGGACCTTTCGATCTGTGATATGGCCATTTCAAGGGCCTTGGCCTTGTCTTTATCCATTAATCCTCCTTCCCCAGGGGGGCTGAAAAAAGCCTTTCATATTCAGCACCGGTGGGTTTAAGTGTACTTTTCATCAGTAAGACC
>CAZXDE010000005.1:11101-12634 GCA_964639515.1 uncultured Thermodesulfovibrio sp. | reverse complement strand
CCCCCACGCCTGTCGCTGTCAGGCTGAATTTTCCGTGGCATGACGCAACAGACTTCAGGGATGCCTTTATCCTGTCCGTAAGGGTTTCGTCTGTATTGCCCAGAAACTTGAGGGTGAGGTGAATGTGATCCCCGGAGAGCCACTTAACGTCCGGTGTAAACTTCTTCAGCCCTTTCATAAAAGCCTCCAGCTCCTTTTTTATCTCCTCACCAATATCTATAGCAATAAAACATCTCACCACATCAGCCCTGCGCCTTCATTACTCCTTCACCACCTTTAGCAGTAGCTTTAGTGCCGCAAATGCTGCGTTTTCTTTAATTTCCCCTCTGTTCCCGGTAAATCTCATCTCCCTTGAAAGAGTTTGGGTTCCGGTACTTACCGCCATATAGACAAGCCCTGCTTCTTTGTCCTCAAGTACGTCGGGGCCAAGATTGCCGGTAGTTGAAAGTGAGCATGCTGTTCCTGTAAGCTGCCTTACCTTTTCAGCCATATCCCTTGCCGTCTCCTCACTCACCACTCCGCAGGTCAAAATGATTTCATGAGAGACTCCAAGGATTCTCTCCTTTGACTTACTTGAGTATGTGACAACTCCCGCCTCAAAAAAGGCACTTGCCCCCGGAAGTGCAGTTATATAATGGCTGATAAGCCCGCCGGTGCATGACTCGGCTATTGAGAGTGTTAACCCCTTTTCCCTGAAAATTTCATGTATCCCGGCTACGACTTCTAAAGTTTCCCCTCTCCAACCCTCCATTACTCCACTACTCCATCACTCCAATTCTCCATTACTCCACTACTCCAGGTATTATCCCATCACTCCAATCTTCAAGGTTATAACCAAAATCAACTGTAATACAAGATTAGCATAAACCCCTGCAAGTATATCATCTATCATTATTCCGAGTCCACCCGGTATGCGCCTTTCGAGTTGTCTGATTGGGGTGGGTTTTACTATGTCAAAGGCCCTGAATAGAAGGAATGCAATGATGGCATTGGGTATGCTGAAGGGGATGAGGAAGACGGAGACGAGGTATCCTGCAAACTCGTCCACCACAATATGCGAACTATCCTTCTCATTCAGGAACCTTTCAGTCCTGTCCGATACCAGAACTCCTGCAATAAAACATACGGGTATGATTATGGAAAGTGCCAGTGCATCCGGGCGGAATAATATATAAATCAGGCAGGAGAAGGCGCTTCCAACTGTACCTGGTGCTACAGGCAAATAACCCAAAGGGCCGATTGTCGCTATAAACCTGAATATATCATCCTTTTTCACTACTCCATTATTCCATTACTCCACGTATTATCCCATCACTCCATATTTTCCCTTGGCTGGGGCGGGTGGATTCGAACCACCACATGGGAGATCCAAAATCTCCTGACTTGCCGTTTGTCGACGCCCCAAATATCATAAATTCATAAATAACAGAAAACAGGAAGCCTGCAAGGTCCGTGAGAATGCCGGGCAGTTGCCTGCGCATGTTTAATTTTCCGATAATATGCAGTCTGTTGTCAAGGTTTGGAGTTCCATGT
>CAZXDE010000005.1:0-11001 GCA_964639515.1 uncultured Thermodesulfovibrio sp. | reverse complement strand
GTTTGGAGTTCCATGTTCAAAGGTCTGTATCCGGTTATCCAATTCTCCATCACTCCATTACTCCAATTCCCACCCTCCTCTTGTTGACAGTATAATGAGACAAGTTTTATACTTTTATTCAAATCCCGGAAGATGCAGGATACATCTTTATCTGATTAAAATAATTGATGCAAGACGATATAAAAAGTATACTTCCTGAAGACGAAGAGGAGAGGACCCTCCTTGATTACTGGCGTGTATTGGTAAAACGCAAGTGGCTGATAATCATACTTGTGTTTGTATCCGTCTTTGCTACTGCAATAATCTCCCTGTTTGAGACGAACATTTATCAATCAAAGACCGTCATTGCACCGGTCAGTGACAGCGGAAGGAAAGGAAGATTGGCTGCCCTTGCATCACGGCTTACCGGTATGCCGAGAATTACCCTGCCTGGATCGGCAAGCTCGTCGGAAATTATTGCACTATTAAACTCAAATATCCTCAGGCAGGAAATTATCAGGAAGTATAATCTCTTGCCGGTGCTCTTTTATGAACAGTGGGATGCGAAAAAAAAAGACTGGAAAAAAGACGATACCTTTGCCTTTAACCCCTTCAAATTAATCGGGAGTATTGTTAAGGTTATCAGACCTGAAGACAAGGTAACTTTAAAGAGAGAAAAAAAAGAGGAGGAAGGGGTCCCTTCTATCTGGGATGGGCTCAGGGCACTTGATAATATGGTCCGGGTTAATGATAATATTGACAGGAATACAATTGAAATCTCGGTTGACTTTCATGACCCTGAAAAGGCAGCAGCAATACTTGAGGATTTCTTGACAACACTTAACAGTCATATGAGTGATGAAGCAAAAAGAGTGGCAAATACCAACAGAAGATATCTCGAAGAGCAGTTGAAGCATACTTCAGATCCCTTTATAAAACAGAAGATATATACCCTGATTGCCCATCAGGTAGAGACGTCCATAATGGCTGAGGTAAAGGAAAACTTTGCATTCAAGGTCCTTGACCCACCGACGGTGCCTGACAGGAAGATAAAGCCGAAGAGGGCCTTGATGGTGATATTAAGTTTTTTGCTCTCACTGTTTGCAGCGATATTCCTTGCCTTTTTTCTGGAAAATATAGAGAGGGCCAAGTATAAGGCTAAATACAGAGAGAGGGCAACCTATATAAAAACGGAGGGGGAGGATGTCTGAAGACAGAAGTCAGGGGACAGAAGTCAGAAGTCAGAGGTCAGAAGTCAGAGGCCTCTTCCGGTATCCCGGATCCCATATTACAGGTCTTCTGTTCTGCGCTCTTCTTGCTTTCTTTTGCCTGCTTTCTCCTTCTGCTGTCTATGCCGGCAACGGTAGTGCAGTATCACAGACAACCACAATACAACCAACCCAGCAGCAAATAGAACAATTACAGAGCCTCTCCCCTGCTCAGAGAGAGGCCATAGAGAGAGGGCTTGGCATTACCGGAAGATCACTTACCCCCGAAGCCGTAAAAACATTAAATGGAATGCCCGGCTTTAAAGGCCTGACTCCTGAAGATATAGAAAAGGGTAAGAAGCTCCTTGATAAAAAGAAGACGGTTGTAAAAGAAGAGAGGAAGGAAGGAGACCAGGAGACAGCAAAAAAGAGAGGCGGAGAAGAAAGACGCACCCGTTCATTATTTGACAGATACAGAACTGTTGGAGCTTATCAAGACATTTCAACTGATTTAAAACCCTTCGGTTATGAGTTCTTCAAAAAGGCATCGCTGATGCCCCACCAGGATATTTCCGTTACATCCGACTATATTATAGGTCCCGGTGATGAGATCAAACTCATGCTCTGGGGCAGGATAAATGAACAGTATGTCCTTACTGTTGACAGGGACGGCAATATAAATATTCCGGAAATCGGTCCACTGTCTGTTGCGGGTATGCGTTTTGCGGATATGAAGAAGTTTATTATTCAAAATGCTGAACAGATAGTCGGGGCAAAAGCAAATGTTACAATGGGTGATTTGAAAAGCATTCAGGTCTTTGTGCTTGGTGAGGTTAAAAGACCGGGCAGCTATACCCTTGACCCGTTTTCAACAATAACAAACGCTATTTTAGCTGCTGGTGGTCCGACAGGAATTGGTTCCCTGCGAAATATCCGGCTGAAGAGAAATAAGCGTACCGTATTTGTGATGGATTTTTACGACCTCCTCCTTAAGGGTGACAAGTCTCAGGATGAAGTGCTTCAGTCCGGAGATGTGGTCTTCGTTCCTACTGTAGGACCGTTGGTTGGTATTGCCGGCAATGTTAAAAGACCTGCCATTTATGAGCTCAAGGGCAAAAATAATCTTAAAAACCTTTTTAAACTTGCGGGAGGAATAATCCCGAGTGCCTATACACAGCAGATACAGGTTGAGAGGATTCAGAAGAATGAGAGACAGGTAGTTATTGATATTGATGATAAGGACCTGACCAAATCAAAGGATGTTATGCTTCAGGACGCAGACCTGGTAAAGGTGTTTTCAATAGTGGAAAAGGTGAAGAATGTTGTTTACCTGAACGGAAACGTCAAACGCCCCGGTAAATATGAACTCAAGCCCGGGATGAGGGTTAGAGATTTAATAAAGGATGAGAATGATCTGCTGAAAGAGACATATTTTGACTATGCACTGGTTAAACGGCTGACCCCTCCTGATCTTGAAGTAAAGTTGATTCCATTTGACCTCGGGAAAGTGATTTTTCATGATGATGCTGAAAACAATATCAAGTTGCAGCCGGAGGATTCAATTTATATTTTTTCAAAATGGTTTTTCTTTGAAAAACCGTTTGTGACTGTTGAAGGTGAAGTAAGGAGTCTGAAAACCGGTAAGAATTCTGAGGAACTGGTTGAAAAGTCAGCAAAAAAAATCAAAATGAAATTAGAGCTTGAAAATTTGAAGACTGAACTTGAAAACCTGAAGTCAAAAGCCGAGGAGATGAAATTAAACGAAACAACGGATTTTGAAAAAATGAAGTTAGAGATTAAAGCAATGGAATTGAAAGTCAGGCAAAAGGAATTAGAGGCAACAAAAATATCCGATCAGATCAGGCTTGATCTGATTAAAAACCTTAAAGTCCGGGATGCAATACTTTCAGCAGGAAATCTTACAAAGGATGCTTATCTTAAAAAAGGTGAAATTCTAAGGCGTGATGAAGATGGGACGGTTTCGCGAATATACTTTAATGTCAAAAAAGCAATGGCTGAAGTGCCGGAAGAAAATATCCTGCTTCAGGCGTATGACAGAATAATTATCCATTCGATATGGGAAGAAAAATATAAGCAGACAGTTTCAGTAGAAGGTGATGTCCTGAACCCCGGGGTATATCAATTCACAAAAGGCATAAAGGTGAGCGACCTTGTCTTTGCAGCAGGCAATGTCCTTGAATCTGCATATATGGATGAGGCCGAGATATCATCGCAGAGTATAAAAGACGGCAAGAGCGTGAGGGGAGAGTATAAAACGATAAACCTGAGAAAGGCACTCAGGGGTGACCCTGTCCAAGACCTTTCTTTAAACCCCTACGACAGGTTGTATGTTAAACGCATTTCAGAATGGCAGGAAGAGCTGTTTGTCACTGTTACCGGAGAGGTAAGATTCCCAGGTAAATACATTATTAAAAAAGGGGAGAGGTTGTCTGAGCTTATTGAACGGGCAGGAGGATATTCGGGAAAGGCGTATCTGAAAGGCGCAGTTTTTATGAGGGAACGAGTAAGAAAGCTGCAGCAGAAGCAGATTGATGAGATGGTAGACAGGCTCGAACGGGAACTCATGAGCGCCGGAACGGCACAGATGGCAACTGCGGCTTCTCCGGCAGAGGCTACGATGATGAAGCTGGAGGTAGAACAGAAGAGACGGTTTATTGCAAAACTCGCTTCAGTCAAGGCTAAAGGCAGGATAGCGGTTCAGTTATATCCTCCGGATAAACTAAAGCAGACCTCATATGACATTGAACTCGAAGACGGCGATTCCTTATATATACCCACGGACCCGATGACGGTTCAGGTAATAGGTTCCGTTTATAGCCAGAATGCCTTTGTTTACGAAAAGGACAAAAAAGAGTATAACTACTACATAGACCTTGCCGGTGGTTATACTAAAAACGCCGACAAGGATAATGTATATATACTGAAGGCCAATGGTGTTGCAATGAAAGTAAGCAACGGGTTCCTTGGTCTTTCATGGAACAGTGACAGGTTCAGGTGGGAGGCAGGCAGCGGACAGGTGGAGTCGGGAGATACCATAGTTGTTCCTGAGAAACTTGAAAGAGTTGCATGGATGAGGAATATCAAGGATGTTACGCAGATTCTATATCAGATTGCAGTTTCAGCGGGGGTGGTCTTTGTTGCTTTCTAAGGGTGTGATAAGTATTGTAATAATTTTAGTATGTTTGATGATTGTACGGCCCTCTGTGGCTTCTACAAACGTTCCTGTAGGTGACGATACCTACAACGTCCTGCTCCGGCTTGAGGCAGAAGGGATTATTCAGAGTGGTCTGCTTTCAACCGGACCTTTAAGCCGCAAGGAGGTAGCAAGACTGATACTTGAGGCTGAGAGGAACTCTGAAGGTAAAAGCCTTTTCATACAGCGTTTGATCCAATCCCTGAAAAAAAGGTTCAGGGATGAACGTGGTGGAACGAAACATATGAATATCGAATATATAAAGCCTCTTGACAGGGTTTATGCCAAGTACATTTACTCTGACAGCGATCCACGGGAGGTAATCTATAACAATGAGGGAGACAACTACAAAAAAGGCTCCAACGCAAGGGTTGGACTTACATCAAGGGCAGATCTCGGCTGGTTTTCTTTTTTCGTCAATCCTGAGGCAAGGTATTCCGATTCCGGGAGTGAGACGGATATCATAATGAAGAGGGCCTATGGCGTTCTGAGCTTTTTAGGCCTGGAACTCGAGTTAGGCAAGGATTCACAGTGGTGGGGGCCGGGACGTCATGGATCCATACTACTCTCCAATAATCCCGAGCCTATGAATATTATAAAAATTACAAACCCCCATCCCGTCCTTCTGCCCTGGATATTCAGGTATCTTGGTCCTTTTAATCTTACCGTATTTGCAACAGAGCTTTCGAAAGACAGGGTTGTGCCCAAGCCGTATTTATGGGGGATGCGTCTTGATTTCAAGCCCATACCATATTTTGAGATAGGACTCCAGCGAACAGCGCTTTTAGGTGGAGAAGGCCGTTCGGAAGACCTTAAGACGTGGTGGGACAGCTTTTCCGGTATAGGGGAGAACCCCGCAGTTGATATAGCGGGAGACCCTAACGATACTGAGCCAGGAGACCAGAGGGTGGGCTGTGACATCAAACTGACACTCCCCCTGAAATGGCAACCATTACAGCTATACGCGGATGCTGCCGGAGAAGACGAGGCAGGAGGGCTGCCGACCAAGTGGGCGTATCTGGGAGGTATTTATCTGCCGCGGATTGCAGGCCTTGAGAGGATAGGGTTCAGGGCTGAATATGCAAACACCTATTTAAAAGACCTTCCTAACGTCTGGTATAATCATGACATCTACAGAACGGGTTATAGATACAAGGGCAGGATAATAGGGCATCATATGGGCACTGACTCGAGGGACCTCTTTTTCGAGGTGAGTTATCTCGTGCCCGAGATGAATGGCTGGATCAAGCTATCATATGATAAGGAGCAGCATAGTCTGTCCAGCATCATTCATCCCACCACGGTCGAATCGTCTGCAAGTGTGAAGTTTGACGTGGGCGGGGGGATGAGCATGGAAGGACGGTATGTCTACGGACGTTTAAAGGATTACGAAGACCTGCCTGATAAGGACAGCAGGATCAATCTGGTCTCTCTCGAGCTGAGTTATAACTTTTAGAGAAAGCAAAGGCTCTCACCACGGGTTATAAATAGTCCATGAACGATAAGATATTCAGGGAATACGATATAAGGGGGGTTGCCGGGAGGGACCTTACGGAAAAGTTTGCTGTTTCTCTCGGCAAGGCGTTCGGTTCATATCTCGGAAGGGTAAATCCTGAGGCTAAATGTATAACCATAGGCAGAGATGCAAGGCTAAGCTCCGGGGAGCTTGCCGGCGGCATCATCGAGGGAGTTGTCAGCTCCGGTATTGATGTCATTGATGTCGGTCTCTGTCCCACACCTCTTCAGTATTTCTCTCTATTTCATCTTGATGTTGACGGCGGCATTATGGTAACAGGCAGTCACAACCCGCCGCAGTATAACGGTTTCAAACTGAGTGTCGGCAAGGAGACTATTTTCGGGGATTCCATTCAGGGGCTGAAGGATATCCTGCTGAAGCAGGAATGGTCTGAGTGTCAACACAAGGGCAGTATAAAAAAATACGATATTATTTCCGCGTATAAAGAGTTCATTGTCAGCAGGTTTTCTTATCTGTCGGATAAAAAATACAGGCGTTTGAAGATAGTTGCAGATGCCGGCAACGGAACGGCAGGCCTGGTAGTGCCGGAGCTGCTGGATGCAGCCGGGTGTGAGGTTATGCCCCTCTACTGCGAGCCGGACGGGAGGTTTCCAAATCATCATCCGGACCCTACGGTCGTAGAGTATATTGAAGACCTGATAAGGATAACCAAAAGCTGGGGGGCTGATCTGGGCGTTGGATATGATGGGGATGCAGACAGGATCGGCGTTGTCGATGCAACGGGAAAGATAATCTGGGGGGACCAGATTATGATAGTGCTGTCAAGGGATATCCTGAAGAGGGTTCCCGGAGCCGTTATTGTCGGTGATGTGAAATGTTCCCAGGTGATGTTTGACGACATAGAGCGGCACGGCGGCAGGCCCATAATGTGGAAAACAGGGCACTCCCTTGTAAAAGACAAGATGAAGAAGGAGGGCGCCGTTCTGGCCGGAGAATTCAGCGGTCATATATTCATTTCAGACGGTTACTTCGGCTATGATGATGCCGTATATACAACCATGAGGATTATAGAGATAATGAAGCTCAGGGGCCTGAGTATAAATGAACTGCTCTCTGATATCCCAAGGATGTACAATACTCCTGAGATAAGAATAGAGTGTCCTGAGGAGAGAAAAAAATCAGTGGTGCAGAGAGTGGTGAAACGGTTTCAGGAGCAGATGGCATCCGGCAACGGACAGGTTCCAATAAAGGGTCTTCATGACATAGATGGAGTAAGAGTGGTCTTTGACCGGGGTTGGGGGCTTGTAAGGGCAAGCAATACCCAGCCGGTTGTGGTCATGAGAGTGGAAGCTGAAGATGAGGAAAGTCTGAAGAGCTACAAGGCCCTGCTGGATAAGGAACTCAAAGATGCAATGGAGGTAATATGAAGGCGGTTATCCTTGCAGGCGGCTCAGGTACAAGGCTGTGGCCCCTGTCCCGTAAGGAGTATCCAAAGCAGTTTCTGAAGATAAACGGCTCTAATTCACTGCTTCAGCAGACGGTAAAAAGGCTTGCACCCCTTGTGTCCGGAGAAGACTTTGTGGTGGTGACCAATGAAAAGCATAAGTTTCATGTACTCTCCGACCTTAATTCAATAGACGGAAGTCCCGGTAATAACCTTATTCTTGAACCTGTCGGCAGGAATACCGCTCCGGCTATAGGTCTTTCAGCCCTCTACTGCATGGAGAAACTTGGATGCGGGATGGACGAGGTAATGGTAGTCCTTCCCTCGGATCATATTATAAGGCCTGAAGATGAGTTCAGAACTTATCTGAATGTGGCCGCTGAGGTTGCAAGGGCCGGCTTCCTGGTGACCCTCGGAATAAAACCCACAAGGCCTGAGACCGGATACGGTTATATTAAAGCAGGCAAGCCTGTCAGTCTGAAGGGCGGACAACACTCAATCCTGCCGGGAGACAGATGTTTCTCAGTCGAAGAATTCACTGAAAAACCAGACAGGGAGACAGCAGGCCGCTATTTCTCCGAGGGCAAACACTTCTGGAATGCAGGGATATTTGTCTTTACCATTGGTACAATCCTTGATGAGTTAAGACAATGGAGCCCTGATATTTACCAAAAACTTGGTGAGGGGTTTGACAATACCCTTGCACACTTTGAAGAGATGCCGGATATATCCATTGATTATGCCGTTATGGAGAAGTCTGAAAAAGTGGCTGTGATGCCCGTTGACCTTTACTGGAATGATGTCGGTTGTTTTGAATCCATGTACGAGGCATTTGAGAAGGATAAAGACGGGAATATAAAGATAGGAGATGTCCTTTCCATAGATACGAGGGACTCCTTTGTAATAGGCAACAAACGGCTCATTGCAACTATAGGTCTTGAAGGCATTGTGGTTATAGAGACTGATGATGCCATGCTTATCACAACAAAAGATCAGACCCAGAAAGTGAGAGAGGTTGTTGATAGTCTCAGGGCTCAGGGCAGGCGGGAGGTATTGGAGCATACCATTGTATACAGGCCCTGGGGCAGTTATACAGTGCTTGAGGAAGGACGGAGGTACAAGATTAAGAGGATAGAGGTCAATCCCGGCGCAAGACTGAGCCTTCAGATGCATTATCACAGGTCCGAGCACTGGGTGGTGGTGAGGGGCACTGCAAAGGTGACAATCGGTGAAGGGGAAAGGTTTATACATGAAAACGAGTCAGCCTATGTACCGAAATCCACCCTCCACAGGCTTGAAAATCCCGGTAAGGTACCGATAGAGATAATAGAGGTCCAGAATGGTGAGTATGTTGAAGAGGACGATATTGTGAGATTTGATGATCTGTACGGAAGGGAAGAGAGAGAATAAAGAGCTGAATGTTGTTGCAGTAATGGCTTATTGTTTGAATTTAAAAAAGGAGGGATTTGAACTCATGGAAGCAGCGGAATTAAAAGGAAAGGACCTGCCATATGCAGGCCGCAAGGCCCTTATCACGGGCATTACAGGTCAGGATGGTTCATACCTGACGGAATTTCTCCTGTCAAAGGGTTATGAGGTTCATGGTCTTATCCGCAGGGCGAGTACATTTAATACAGGAAGGATCGATCACATTTATGTGGACCCTCATGTTTCAGATGCAAGACTCTTTCTTCATTACGGAGACCTTGCAGACTCCGGTCAGCTGACACATCTTATTTACAATATCAGGCCTGACGAGGTATATCACCTTGGTGCTCAAAGCCATGTGCGTGTAAGTTTTGATATGCCCGAATTTTCAGGAAATATAACAGGTCTGGGCACAACAAGGCTTCTTGAGGCGATCAGGAGGAGCGGGATAAAGACAAGATTCTATCAGGCATCCTCTTCAGAGATGTTTGGTGCCTCTCCACCTCCACAGAATGAGAAGACACCCTTTTATCCGCGGAGCCCTTATGCTGCTGCAAAGGTCTATGCATACTGGATGACCGTTAACTACAGGGAAGGTTATAACATGTTTGCATGTAACGGGATACTCTTTAATCATGAATCGCCCCGCAGGGGTGAAACCTTTGTGACAAGAAAAATTACAAGGGCGGTTGCGGGTATAATAGCCGGGAAACAGAATAAACTCTATCTTGGAAACCTTGAGGCCGGAAGGGACTGGGGCTTTGCCCCCGAGTATGTGGTATGCCAGTGGCTGATGCTCCAGCAGGATAAACCTGCCGATTATGCAATTGGTACGGGCGAGAGTCATTCGGTAAGAGATTTTGTGGAGCTTGCCTTCAGATATGCGGGTATTGAGATAGGGTGGGAAGGTGAAGGCATTGATGAAAAGGGTATTATTCTCTCACTCTCCCCGGACCTCCAGAACATGACCACTGTCAATGTTGGAGATGTTGTTCTTGAGATTGACCCAAAATACTTCCGTCCCACAGAGGTGGAATACCTGCTTGCCGATGCATCAAACGCAAGGGAAACGCTTGGCTGGGAACCGAGGGTAACATTTAAAGAGCTTGTGAGGATAATGGTGGAATCCGATATGGAGCTGGCTGGTGTGAATCTGTCCTTTGACGGGAAGAAGGTTCTGGAAGAGAAGGGTATAAACTGGACGAAAAATGTACAGACGGTGGGTTAAGGTTCAGGATGCATAAATCTTCCGGAATTTACGTTGCCGGTCATCGTGGCCTTGTCGGCTCTGCTATTGTGCGGAGGCTTCAATCCGAAGGGTACACGGACATTATTACCCGTACTCACTCTGAACTTGATCTTGCCGGACAAGTCGAGGTCGAGGAGTTTTTTAAAAAGGAACGGCCCGAGTATGTATTTCTTGCAGCAGCAAAGGTTGGCGGCATTATAGCAAACAACACATACCCGGCTGAGTTTATTTATACCAACCTTATGATCCAGACCTGTATACTGCATGCTGCATACCTGAGCGGCGTTAAAAAACTTGTCTTTCTTGGAAGCTCCTGTATATATCCAAAATTTGCTCCCCAGCCAATGAAGGAAGAATATCTTTTGACAGGGGAACTTGAGCCCACAAACGAGCCCTATGCAGTTGCAAAGATTGCCGGCATAAAGATGTGCCAGGCATATAACAGGCAGTATGGGACCAGTTTTATATCAGTGATGCCCACAAACCTTTACGGGCCAAATGACAACTTCGACCTTGAAACCTCTCATGTCCTCCCCGCCATGATAAGAAAATTCCACGAAGCCAAATTCAATGAACCCGGGCTACAACCTGTTGTTCTCTGGGGCACGGGCTCACCCCGCCGTGAATTCCTGCATGTCGATGACCTTGCCGACGCCTGCCTTTTTCTCATGGAAAACTATGACATAAACCCAGGTATTGACCCCGGACTGATCAACATCGGCACCGGGAAGGACATAACCATAAGAGAGCTTGCCGAGATGATAAAGGAGACCGTGGGGTTCACGGGCAGTGTAACCTGGGATACAACCAGGCCTGACGGCACCCCGCAGAAGCTGCTTGACGTAACCAGACTGAAATCACTCGGCTGGAACCCCAAAATAACCCTGAAACACGGGATCAAGCAGACATACGATTGGTATCATACCCACGTAACCCGATAGATTGAAAGCCTGCCTGCCTGCCTGCCTGCCTGCCTGCCTGCCTGCCTGCCTGCCTGCCTGC
>CAZXDE010000004.1:26391-29941 GCA_964639515.1 uncultured Thermodesulfovibrio sp. | reverse complement strand
GAGCCAGGATCAAACTCTCATCTTTTTTCCTTTGCTCTTTACCTTGTTTCTCTTTAAATCAACGGGACCTGCTTTTTAGTTCTCAAAGAACAATACTAAAACTTTATAGTTTTCTACATTATGGATGAAAAAGGTCAACAAGACACAGCAATCCTTTTTGTAGATATATTGATTTATTTTTTTGATCCCCGCGATACCTCCGGGAATCCTGGGCCTCTGAGGCTTTTCTCTAAGTGGGTGTCTTGATAAATGTTTCAGGCTTTCCCTCCAGCCTTTTAGAGCTTTCAGGCCTTGCACACCACATTTACCGCTGACTCCCATACCTTGGATGTTCTCTCGAGCCCCTAATAAACCCTGATTAAGGTATCGCGGAGAAAGCGAGCAGCTTCATCAAATAATACCCTTCAAAGAACTTTACTTCTTCCTCTTTATAATTTAAGAATATACCCTTGAGATAAATAAGTCAAGAAGCTAATCTAACACACTTGAGCAGAAAAAAGCAAATTTTATATAAAAACTACCCTTATCTTATAAAATCATGCAAAAACACCTGAAATTATTACTTGTCAACCTGCTGCCAGGCGGGCAAAGGAGAGTAATGGAGAGGGATAGATACCTATAAATATAACCGCAAGTGTGGTTATAAGGAGTGCAAGACCAAGGGAAGGAGAGAGGGAAAGGGTAACAGCTTCCCCTTCAGGCTCAAGCATATACATATACATTACTACCCTGAGATAGAAGTAAGCGGAAATCGCACTGAATATGACGGCAACTACTGCAAGCCATATATACCCCGCACCAATAACGGCCTTAAAGAGATAAAACTTGCCGATAAACCCGGCTGTCGGCGGAATCCCTGCAAGAGAGAACATGAATATAAGCATCATGGCGGCTGCAAGGGGATGGGTCCTGGCAAGCCCCTTATAATCCTCAAGCTCCTCCCCTTGAAACCCCTTGCTCCTGAGCATTATAACAACCGCAAAGGCACCTATATTCATAAAAGCATAAATAAAGAGATAATTCATCATGGCAGCGATCCCCTCTGTACCGCCTACAATAATCCCGAGAACGGCATACCCTGCATGTGCCACCGAGGAGTAGGCAAGCATCCTCTTTATATTGCTCTGCTGTATGGCTATTATATTACCAACCGCCATTGTCAGTATGCTCAAAACAATCAATATGCCGGTCCAGTCTGCACTAAGTGGGCCAAATCCCGTCAAGAAGACCCTCCCGAACGCTGCAAACCCGGCAGCCTTTGGCCCCACAGACATAAAGGCAGTGATAGATGTCGGTGCTCCCTCGTATACATCCGGGGCCCACATGTGAAAGGGGGCGAGGGCTATCTTGAACCCAAAGGCAACCATAAGGAATATGATTGACAGGAACATGGGAGCGCTAAGCCCCTTCTCCGCCACTGCTGCCCCTATGAGAGAGATGTCCGTTGTACCCGTCAGCCCGTAAATTATCGTTATCCCGTAAAGGAGCAAGGCGGATGAAAACGCACCAAGGAGGAAATACTTGAGGGCTGCCTCATTGCTCCTTATATCATGACGGATAAAGCCCGCAAGGACATAGGTGCTTAGGGCCATTAATTCAAGTCCCAGATACAGGACTATCAGGTCTCCTGCCGAGGCCATTATCATCATCCCAAGGGTTGAAAACATGATAAGGGCATAATACTCGCCATGGTTCGCCTTCTCAATCACAAGATATCTCATTGAAAGCAGGACGGTAAGGATCAGATTTATTAAGAATATAAATTTAAAAAAAACGCTGTAGCCGTCTGATATAAACATCCCCCCGAATGCCTTGCCAAAAGACTGCGGGATATAGTAGGCCACAACGGCAACAGATACAATGCTCAGGAGCCCAACCGTCTCCTTTTTCCTGACAACAAGCTCAACCAGGAGAACCAGGAGGGCGGAAGCTGCCATGATAATCTCGGGCAAAAGCGGCCCGATAGTAGATATGTTCATATCAATAACCTCCTGTCATGCCCTTGATTGCCATCATGGTATCCGATACACCATAATTGACTCTCTCAAGCAGATGGTTGACGCTCACATGCATAAAGCTCAGGAATGTATCGGGATAAATGCCGATCCAGAATACAAGAACCGATAGAGTCAGAAGGGGCAAGGCCTCTCTCAGTCCCATCGGCTCGATCCGGGCTATGTTTTCGTTCAATTCATTGAAAAAGACCCTCTGATATAACCAGAGCATGTATCCGGCTCCGATTATAATGCCCGTAGCAGCAAGGACACCAACAAGTTTTTTCGCCTTAAGTCCTCCGAGGATTACCAGAAACTCGCTCACAAAACCATTAAGGCCCGGAAGCCCTATTGATGCGAGGGTAAAGAGCATAAAAAATCCGGCATACACGGGCATAACACCGGCAAGCCCTCCGTAGTCACTGATCTCTCTTGAATGGGTCCTCTCATAGACTATCCCCACACAGAGGAAGAGCGCCCCGGTCACGATCCCGTGGTTTATCATATAGAGTATCCCTCCCTCCATACCCTGGGAGTTGAGGGCAAAAATACCAAGGGTTACAAAACCCATGTGGCTGACCGAGCTATAGGCAATTAATCTCTTCAGGTCTGTCTGTGCAAAACAGATCAGTCCGCCATAAATAATGGCAACTACCGAAAGACCGAGCATCACGGGTGTCATTGCCCTTGCTGCATCAGGAAAGAAGGGAAGGGAAAACCTCAAAAAACCATACGCCCCCATCTTTATGAGGATTGCTGCCAGTATCACACTTCCCGCAGTCGGGGCCTCGGTATGGGCATCAGGCAGCCATGTATGTAAAGGAAACATGGGAACCTTAACGGCAAACGCGGCAAAAAACGCCCAGAAAAGCCACAACTGCAGGTTATAAGGCAACGCCATCTGCGAGAGTTCAGGGATGTTAAACGTCCCTGTCTTGAGATAGAGGACAATAATACCGACAAGCATGAATACACTTCCCACCAGGGTGAAAAGAAAGAATTTTATCGCTGCATAGACCCTCCTCGGGCCTCCCCATACCCCGATTATGAGATACATGGGGATGAGCATTGCCTCCCAGAAGAGATAAAAGAGGAAGAAATCGAGGGAGCAGAAGACCCCGATCATTGCCCCCTCAATCAGCAGAAGGGAGACATAGAATTCCTTTACCTTTATCTTGACCGAGTTCCACGAGATAAGGACACAGAGGATCGTGATCAGGGCACTCAGAAGGACAAAGAGGACGCTTATTCCGTCAATGCCGACATAATATTCTACACCCCATGCAGGTATCCAGGGCTTACGTTCCACAAACTGCATCATATAAGTCGTCTTGTCGAACTCCGTAAAGAGGGGTAAGGAAAGCACGAGAGTAAGTGTACTGAAGAACAGCGCAGTCCACTTTACAACACTCTCCTGGTTCCTTCCTATAAGGAGCATGAGCAGTCCACCAAAAACCGGCAAGAAAATAACCGTTGAAAGTACCGGGTATCCTATCTCCATTTATCTATTCCCCATGTCATTTGTCATTTACCATTTTTTATTTGCCATTTACCAT
>CAZXDE010000004.1:10565-26291 GCA_964639515.1 uncultured Thermodesulfovibrio sp. | reverse complement strand
CATTTGTCATTTACCATTTTTTATTTGCCATTTACCATCTGTCATTTGCCATTTTTCATTTGTGCACTATTTACTGATAAACATCAAGGCTATTGCCAGAATCAGGAACAACCCAAGGGCCATCATTGTACCATAACTCTGCAAGCGACCATTCTGAATCCTTCTGACCTTTGCCCCGAACCAGTTAATAAGTGCAGGCACCCCGTTTACTATTCCTTCAATGATAACACCGTCAGTCAACCCGACCAGCACATACCTCGAAAACAACATGGTTGGACGCACCACGATCACGTTATATATCTCATCCACATAGTACTTGTTATACAATATCTTGTGTGTAAGACTATATCTCTGAGCAAGTCTTACCGGTATTTCACGCCTCTTTATATAAAACAACCACGCAACAGCTACACCAACCACTGCTATAACTACGGAGAATGTCATCACCATGGCCTCTGTTGAGTGAGCTGCCTCAATCTCGGGATGTCCCAAAACAGGCTTCATAAACTCAGCAAACCAGTTCGCGTGTTCAGCTCCTGTGATTGACGATATGATCGGGGGTATCCCTATCCAGCCCGCCGCAACCGCACCTATGCAGAGTATGATTAGCGGTACGGTCATCGTACCGGGAGATTCATGCAGGTGGTGCCTCTGTTCCTCCGTCCCCCTGAATTCTCCGTGAAAGGTAAGGTATATGAGCCTGAACGAGTAAAACGCCGTAAGCAGGGCTGCCAATGTGCCCAGGGCCCAGACAATCCTCCCAACACTTCCACCATTAAATGCTACCCAGAGTATCTCATCCTTGCTGAAAAATCCGGCAAATGGAGGAATTCCCGAGATGCTCAAAGAGGCAAGCAACATGGTCACGTAAGTTATGGGCATATATTTTTTAAGGCCCCCCATCTTCTGCATATTCACCTCTCCTCCCATGGCATGCATAACACTGCCTGCACAGAGGAAGAGCAGTGCCTTGAAAAAGGCATGGGTATAGAGATGGAAGATACCTGCACCATAGGCACCGACACCACAGGCTATGAACATATAGCCAAGCTGACTTATGGTGGAATATGCTATCACGCGCTTTATATCATTCTGAACAAGGGCTATGGTCGCTGCAAACAGTGCAGTTATTGCCCCAACCATGGCAACAACACCCATGGCAACCGGTGAGAGACTAAAAATGGGATTAAGCCTGGCTACCATAAAAACACCCGCCGTGACCATGGTAGCAGCATGGATGAGTGCACTGACAGGGGTGGGGCCTTCCATGGCATCAGGCAGCCAGACGTGAAGCGGAATCTGCGCAGACTTACCTACTGCCCCACAGAACAGAAGGAGGGCAATCAGGGTTATAATGTTAATCTGCATACCGAGGATATTTATGGATTGGGCTGCCATGCTTCCTGCACTCTCAAAGACAGGGAGGTAAGTAAGAGTGCCAAAGGTAAGAAAGACCATGATAACACCAAGGCCGAAACCAAAATCACCAAACCTGTTTACTATAAATGCCTTCTTTCCTGCGTTTGAGGCTGATTTCTTCTCATACCAGAACCCTATCAACAGATACGAACACAGCCCCACTGCCTCCCAGCCAAAATATAACTGGAGAAAATTATTTGCCGTCACAAGCATAAGCATGGAAAAGGTAAAGAGGCTCAGGTATGCATAGAACCTGGCATAGCCCGGGTCCTCCTGCATATACCCGATTGAATAGACATGGACGAGAAAACTGACGGATGTAACCACTATAAGCATGACCACTGTTAGCTGGTCAAACATAAATCCGATGGATACCTTAAAATTTCCGGAGACTATCCAGACATACAGGTCCTTATTGAGGGTCTTGCCTGAGAGAACATCGACAAGAACCATTACAGAGACCACAAGGGAGCCTGCTACGGCAAGCGTTGACGGCCAGTGTGCCTGCCTTCTTACTACTTTCTTACCGAGTAGCAGGTTAAAGAAGAAGGCCCCGAGCGGTAACAATGGTATCAGTAAGTAATATTGCATAATCTCCTCATCTGATCGACAATCGACAATCGACAATTTTCAATTTCCATTATCCCTTCATCATCTGATTGACAATTGACAATCGACAATTTTCAATTCCTGTCATCCCTTCATCTCAGCGATTTCATCCGCATGCAGTGTAGCCTTGTTTCTGAACATGGCTATTATAATGGCCAGTCCAATGGCTGCCTCTGCAGCGGCAACGGCTATTACAAAAAAAACGAGTATCTGACCCCTGAGGTCCTGCATGTAATGACTCAGGGCAACGAGGGATATGTTGATGCCGTTAAGCATCAACTCTATGGATAAAAACATGATTATTATATTGCGCCTTGCAAGAAAACCGAATACACCTATTGCAAAGACCACACTGCCGAGCCAGAGATACCAGTATAAAGGTACCATGAGTTATAAACCTCCAATTTTTATCAGCTCCAAAATGAGTACAAACCAGCACTAATTCTACATCTACTCTTATACGTTAGAAGCTTCTTGTTTTACCTGCAACCTGCAACTGTTAACCATTCATGTCAATTCGTATAAATTCGCAGCTAAATCACGTCCTGAGCCGTTTCTTTGCAAGAAACACGGCGCCTACTATTGCTACAAGAAGAATCAGAGATGCAATCTCGAAAGGCAGGATATACTCTGTAAAAAGCACCTTCCCAAGTGCTTTTGTATCCGTTACCTTTTCTATAGTCTCAATACTCCATGGCCCTTTAAACCCCACCTTGAATCCCGCAAGCCCCACCTTCAGGACAATCATAATGCCTGCGGCAATTAAAAGTCTGACAGGCCACCCACCTGTAAACTCCTTAACCCTTATCTCTTCTTTCAGGTTCAGCAGCATAACCACAAAGAGGAAGAGGACAAGTATGGCCCCTGCATAAACAATCACCTGAGTGGCAGCCAGAAACTCTGCATTAAGCAGCAGATAAAGTCCTGCCACGTGCAGAAACATCAGGAGCATCCACAACACACTATGAACAGGGTTCCGGCTTAAGACAACAAGAATGGACAGAAGGATAACAGCTCCTGCAAGGTATCCAAAAAACCACTCAACCACTGAAACCTCCTATTATTCTTCCCTTAAACATCGCCTGACCTTTAGGCGTTTTATAATGGGTGTCCTTTGGGTTCCAGAAAGTGTCAAAATACCGAAACCCGTCTTCACCCATATATTTATCCCAGTTCTCAAGGAGTCTCTCTTTTGTCATGTAAATAGCATCCCTGCTGTAGTCTGCATACTCATAATGGGGAGTCAGGGATATCGCCCCATAGGGGCAGGCCTCAACACATAAGGCACAAAATACGCACCTGAGGACTTCAATCTCATATCTGTCCACTACCTTCTGATGTTCAGAGCCCTCCGAGGTATAGACATTGATGCATCTCGATGGGCATATCGCGGCACACAGCCCGCAGCCCACGCATTTTGCATCACCGGTTGCAGGATTACGCACAAGCGCATGAAGTCCCCTGAACCCTAAGGCTGCGGGCCTCTTCTCCTTTGGATACCTCCTTGTCACAGGTTTTGTAAAAAACCTGCTGAGGGTCAGGGCCATACCCTTTATTATCTCAACAAGGAAAACCTTTTTTATCAGTTCCTTCAACGTCATCTCAGCTCCTAATCGGTCATTATCGTGTTACAGCTTACTAAACCCACAATCCTGAATTCTCAACCTGAAACTCTCAATTCACGGCCACCTTTATTATCCCTGTTATCAATATATTCAGTAGTGCAAGCGGAATCAGCAACTTCCATCCAATAGCCATAAGCTGGTCATATCTGTATCTTGGCAGAGTGGCCCTTATCCAGTAATAAAAGAAGATGGTAAAATAGAGTTTCAACAGAAACCAGACAATTCCGGGAACATATTCGAGGAACGGAAGTGCCCCTGTGATAAAATGTGGAATCGTCCAGCCACCAAGAAAACATGTAACGGCAAGAGAGCCCATTATCATCATTCCTATATATTCTGCAGCATAAAAGAGGGCAAACCTCATCCCGCTGTATTCCACGAAATACCCGGCCACAAGCTCGTTCTCTGCCTCCGGGAGGTCAAAAGGGGACCTGTTTGTCTCTGCAACCGCAGCAACAACAAACACAAAAAATCCGAGTATCTGGGGAACTGCAAACATACCGGTGGGGTAGTCGGCCTGAGCGCGAACAATATCCGTAAGGTTCAGTGAGCCTGCCATCATTATTACACCTACAAGGCTAAGCCCCAGTGCCACCTCATAACTGATAACCTGAGCAGCGGACCTGAGACTGCCGAGAAAAGAGTATTTTGAAGAAGATGCCCACCCGGCAAGGATTATTCCATATGTGCCCACAGATGAAACGGCAAGTATATACAAGAGCCCGATATTTATATTGGCAATTACAAAACCGTCAAAAAAAGGTATAACTGCAAGTGATGACAGTGCGGCTGTCAGTGATATTATGGGCGCCAGATAAAAGACCGGCTTGTCCGCATTTGTGGGGATGATATCCTCCTTGAAGAAGAGTTTTAGCATATCCGCAATCGGCTGCAACAGCCCGTGCGGCCCCACCTCCATCGGCCCCATCCGCACCTGCATATGTCCTATAACCTTACGCTCAAAATAGGTTGCATATGCAACGTGAAACATAGCTACGGCAATGACAATAGCAATCTTCAGGACAATAGCCCCTATATTCAAAAACAGATCAAAGCTCCCCGGCTGCATCAAAAACTCAAAGACACTCATACCCGCACCTTCTCCACTCTCACAGTATTATCCTTGATGTATAGAGACCCGATAGCGGAATTTATACCGAACCCAATCAACCCCATAGCCCCGGAGCCCTCAAAGGTATTGGAAAGGAACACCTGATCCTCGGGTACGTCTTCACTTAATTTTACCTTCAGCTCAAGCACCCCGCGTTCATTGCTTATCCTCGCCTTCTCACCCGCTGCAAGTCCAAGTCTCTCTGACATCAAGGGGTTTATCATTAAATAAGGCTCAGGATAAATACTGAGCAGGGCCTTGGATCTTCTGCTGAATGTACCCGAATGATATAATGGTTTCTCTATCATTAAATAAGGCTTTTCGGAACTCCTGATGCGGGGCAGCCCATCAAGTGCCTCAACTGAAAAATCACCTTCCATGCCCCTTAAGGGTTCGCCATAATAGGGCCAAACGGCCTTCCCATCTGCAATATCCTCGTAACCGAGCCCGGCGTGCAGGGCTGAGACATGCATTATCTCCTCCCACACATCCTCCACCCTGTGGTATTTCCTTGTCACTCCGAATCTCTCTGCAATATCTGCAATGATCTTCCAGTCATCTCTGCCATAGGATGCCATCCTGCCTCTTCTGGCCTTCCTGACTCTCTGCACCCGCCTTTCAAGGTTTGTAAATGTCCCCTCCTTTTCAGGCCAGGCCGTTGCCGGCAAAACCACATCCGCAATCGCGGCAGTCTCCGTAAGATGAACATCCTGAACCACAAGCAGGTCCAGATTCTCGAGGGCCTTTTTCACCTTTGCACTGTCGGGGATATTAAAGAGGGGATTCTCACCCATAACATAGAGGGCCTTCAGCCCCCCCGTCTCCGCCTCATCTATCATCTCAAAAAGGGTCAATCCCTTATCTTCCGGTACGTTCAGGCCAAGTGCGCCCTCTATCTTATGTCTGAACATCTCAAGTTCAACCGGTCTTCCACCGGGCAGGAAATCCGGCAGACACCCCATATCAATCAGGCCCTGATAATTCGGCCTCTCGCAAAGGAGAAAAATCCTCGCATTTATCAGATAGGCTATCGCACCAAGAAGGAAGAGGTTTTTTGATGCCCTCTCCCTCTGTATGATATCAGGACCTATAACTACAACAGGAGTTGCCATCCCTGCAAGGTCATCAGATGCCCTCGCAATATCTTCAGGTAATATGCCGGTCACACTCAGCTCCTCATCTGAAGGTATTCTGAGGCTATTGAGTTTGGCCTCTATTGCCGTGTTCTCACCACTGGGCGCCTTGCCTTTCAGGAGTCTGCCTACAATGGCTGAGAGTACAATCTCCTCTGAGTATGGCGTAGGCATTAATTTATAAGCTACAAACCTTTTCAACCCTCCAGGGGTGCCAAGGGCTATAATTTTCCCACCATTTTTCCAGGAAGCCCTTATCTGAAGCCCGAGTATCGGATTTATCGCCGTGGGGTCGCCACCGACAACAAGGACACCATCTGAATTGGCTATTCCGGAGATAAGGTTTGCCGCAATTCCCTGTCCAAAAATCCTCTCAAGATAGGCCTCTGCCGGTGCATAATAATTCCTCGCAGAGGAGTCAATATTGTTTGAACCAATGACAAACCTGATAAATTTCTGCAACAGGTAATTATCTTCATTCGTACATCTTCCCGAAGCAACGGCACCGACAGCTTTTCCGCCAAACGCATCCTTTATCTCTTTAAGGCGCCTTGCTATAAAGGTGATCGCCTCTTCCCAGCTTACCTGCTTCAGGTCTCCGTCCACCTTCATAAGGGGAGTGGTAAGCTGCTGCTCACTCTCAACATTTTCATAACCGAATCGACCCCTTACACACAAAAGGCCTTTATTGAAACCGACCCCTGCCCTTGGTATGGCCCTTATGATGGAGTTTTCCCTCATTTGCAGAACCATGGAGCAACCCACGCCGCAGAAACCACATACAGTCTCTATCTCCTTCTCAACAAACCAGGGTCTGTAACTATGCCTGTGAAGTCTCGACATGATCGCGCCTACAGGACATACCGTGAGACAGTTGCCACAATATTCACAATTGTACTTACCCCCGGAGAAGGGCTCAACAAATGAATGACTGCCCCTTCCCGTCACTGAGATGGAATACGATGCCTGAAGGTCGTTGCACATCCTTACACATCTCGTACAGAGCACACACCTCTCCATATTTCGCACAATAATCGGGTCATCAAAGCTCTCCGGGTGTCGCCTCTTGCCCTCGGCAAAACGACCGGCCTCAGGCCCGTAGCGTGCAACAAGGTCCTGCAGGTCACACTCCCCTGCCTTGTCGCAAAAGGGACAGTCAAGGGGGTGATTGATGAGCAGGAATTCGAGTATTGAACGTCTTGCAGCCTTGATCTGCTCAGTCTCTGTCCTGACCACCATCCCGTCCGCCGTCATAAGGGTGCATGAAGTCTGCAACCTGGGAAGCTTCTCTACCTCCACAAGGCAAAGCCTGCAGCCGCCAAAAGGGGTAAGGCCCTCAAAGTAACAGAGCGTAGGGATCATGATACCCGCCTGTTTGGCCGCCTCAAGGACAGTCACAGGGCTTTCAAGCTCAACATCTCTTCCGTCTATGGTTACCTTAATCATCTTCCTTTTATTCCGGCTACAGGTTACAGGTCATGAGCTTCAGGGTTTAAGCCCATATCCCCTGATTATCCAGCACTCTATAAACCTTCACTTACCATACATTTTTTATTCGTGATATGATACCTGAACTCATCGGAGAAATTCTTTATAAACCCAAGCACAACACCTGCAGCTCCATCACCCAATGGACAGAAGGTCTTACCGGTAATGCTGAGGGCGATATCCTGCAGCAGCTCTATATCATTATCACGGCCAAATCCACCCTCTATCCTTTTAAGGATATTTCTCATCCATCCGGTACCCTCGCGGCAGGGGGTACATTTACCACACGATTCATGCTCGTAAAACTTCATTGCTCGCCAGCAGACCTTCACCAGGCATACGGTGTCATCAAAGACCATTACCGCACCTGAGCCAAGCATACTGCCGCGCTTTGGAAGATTAACAAAATCCATGGGGCAGTCTATCCCGTCGGGCGTCAGTACCGGCGTTGAGATACCCCCCGGTATCACTGCCTTGAGTTCCCGGCCACCACGGATACCTCCGGCATGGTCATATATAATCTCCTTGAGGGTAATCCCCATCGGCAACTCATAAACACCGGGGCTTTCAACACAGCAGCTTACGGAAAAGAGTTTCGGCCCGGGACATTCAGGATTTCCTATTGCAGCATACTTTTCAGCACCTATGGAGACAATTAACGGTATGTTCGCCAGTGTTTCCACATTGTTGACAATTGTAGGCATCCCCCAGGCACCGACATTAACAGGGAAAGGGGGCTTGATCCTCGGCTGTCCCCTCCTGCCCTCAATTGAATCGATCAGGGCAGTCTCCTCTCCGCAGATATAGGCCCCGGCACCCTGATGAACGCTGAGGTGAAACCCGACACCCTTCCCGGCTATATTATCTCCAAGATATCCCTTTGCGTACGCCTCTTCAATGGCCTTCTCAAGGACAACCTTTGCATAGGGGTACTCACCCCTGAGGTATATGTAGCCCCTTTCTGACTTAAGTGCATGGGCGGATATGACCATCCCTTCAATAAGAAGGTGTGGATTCTTTTCAAGTATGGGCCTGTCCTTAAAAGTCCCGGGCTCACCTTCATCAGCATTACAGATAAGATATTTCGGGAATTTCGCGTCTCTGGAGGCAAAATCCCACTTCATACCTGTAGGAAAACCTGCCCCGCCCCTGCCCCGCAGCCCTGCTGCCTTGACTTCTGCAATAATATCCGAAGGCTCCATCAGAAGGGCCTTATTCAGGGACTCATAACCGCCGGCCTTCAGGTATACCTCAAGGCCGGCCGAATCCGGATTTTCGATGTTTTTTAACAGAAAATTTTCCATAATTTTAATAAGTTCAGCTACGAATGGACACTAATTCACACTAATTCTTTATTAAATAATGCTTACTTTAAAGATTTCTTGTGGCCAGATAATTCAAGTTTTATTCATACTTATCGAGTATCTCCACTATATTGCCATCAGTAAGGTCAGAGTGAAAGTCTGTATCCACAAGCATTGCAGGTGCCCTGTCACAGGCGCCTATGCACTCCATTATCACCAGTGAAAACCTTTCGTCCCCGGTTGTACCGCCGGGCTCAACTCCATATTTACTCTTCAGGAAGCCCACAAGGCTTTCCGCTCCCATAATCATGCAGGCAACATTTGTGCATAACTGTATAAGATGACGCCCCATGGGCCGGTGTTTATACATGGAATAAAAAGTTGCAACCCCCTTTACAGTGGCCTGCGGCAGGTTCAGGGCATTAGAAACCCTGTCGAGAGCCTCCTGGCTCAGCCAGCCCGCATCTTCCTGTGCAATATAGAGTGCAGGGAGCAGGGCACCCCTACGGTCGGGGTACTTCTCTGATAAAGCCCTTATCTCTTCAAAAATATCCATAATATATTAGTTTTCTTGACTTTCAGCTTTTAACTTTCTGCTTTCAGCTTTTTTATTATTACCTGTCACATTCTCCAAGCACTATATCGATTGTGCCGATATTGGCTACAACATCAGCCACCATCCCACCCTCACAGAGCCTCGGAAGTAACGAGACATGGACAAAGGAAGGGGCCCTTACCCTCATCCTGTATGGCTTTCCCGTACCATCACTTACAATGTAGAAACCAAGTTCACCCTTTGGAACCTCGGTGGCAACGTATATCTCCCCTTCCGGGGCAGCCATCGGTCCTTTTGTTATCAGTACAAAGTGGTGTATCAATGATTCCATATCCGCCAGGACCCTCTCTTTTGGCGGCAAGGTGAACTTAGGTGCATCAGGGGTCATTACAGGGCCGCGCGGCAGTCTCTCAATGCACTGTCTGATTATCCTGACGGACTGCCTCAGCTCCTCCATCCTGCAGCGGTATCTATCGTATACATCTCCGTTCCTGCCCAATGGCACATCAAAGTCCACCTTGTCATAGGCATCATATGGAAAACGTTTTCTTATATCATAATCAACGCCGGACCCCCTGAGTACCGGCCCGCTGAGACCCCAGTTTATTGCCTCCTCTGCCGAGATCACGCCAATCCCCTTTGTCCTTCCAAGCCAGATACGGTTCTGATCAATCAGGGTCTCATACTCTTCAATCCTTCCTGGAAATTCCTCGGTAAACTTATACAGACTGTCAATGAACTCCTGGGAGACATCGTTTCTGACCCCTCCGATCCTCGGATAACTCACGGTCAGCCTTGCACCGCAGAGCATCTCAAACAGGTCAAGTAACCACTCCCTCTCCCTGAATGAGTATAGAAATACGGTCATTGCACCAAGGTCAAGGGCATGGGTGGCAACCCAGATGATGTGGCTGCTGATACGGGTCATCTCGCAGACTATTGTCCTGATAAACTTTGCCCTGTCAGGTGCCTCGATTCCGAAAAGCCTTTCCACGGCAAGACAGTAGCCGACATTGTTGGACATTGAGGATATATAATCAAGCCTGTCTGATAATGGCAATGCCTGCAGGTAGGTCATCCCCTCGGCAAGTTTTTCAACCCCGCGGTGAAGATAACCCACATGGGGGGTACATTTGACAACGGTCTCTCCATCAAGTTCAAGGACGAGCCTGAGGACACCGTGAGTAGATGGGTGCTGGGGGCCCATACTGACAGTAAGTTCTTTGGTCTGAAGCGGCTTCTCTATCCCTTCCACGAAAACTCCTTAAACTTCTGCGCCTTGTCAAGAACCTCCTGAAAACCCTGCCACTGCGTCTCAGGGCCCCTTTCAGGATAGTCCTTCCTGAGTGGATGGCCCTCCCAGTCATCAGGCATCAAAACCCTGCTGAGATCAGGATGACCGGTAAAACCTATGCCGTACATGTCGTAACACTCCCTCTCATGCCAGTTGGCGCCAATCCAGACAGACACCACACTGTCAATAGATGCCTCATCTTCACCAACCGCAGCCTTCAACCTTAGCATGTGCCGGTTTTTCATTGAATATAATGTATAAACGACCTCAAACCTCACGGGTTTTTTACCAAGATAATCCACTCCGCAGATGTCTTTAAGATAGTCAAACATGAGGTCAGGCTCATCATGCAGCCAGCGGCAGATCTCGACAATTCTCTCCTTTTTTATCACCACAAAGATTTGTTCCCTGAACTCAAGGATATCCCTGACTTCTTCGGGAAATCTCTCTTTAATCCTCTCGCTTATCTCCAGCGGCTCCAACGGAAATACTCCTTTCTGATTTTTTCCTGCAACTTTCCAATTCCGTGCATAAGCGCCTCAGGTCTTGGTGGACAGCCAGGCACATATACATCCACGGGAAGGAAGCTGTCACAACCCTGAACAGTGCTGTAGGAACGGAAAATACCACCCGTACATGCACAGCTCCCCATGGATATCACATACCTCGGCTCCGGCATCTGGTCATAGACCCTCCGAACAACCGGGGCCATCTTTTTGCTAACAGTTCCTGCAACTATAAGAAGATCCGCCTGTCTCGGAGAACCCCTGAAGATCATGCCGAGCCGATCTACATCATAATGACTTGAACCAGCGGTCATCATCTCAATAGCACAGCAGGCGAGTCCGAAAGTGACAGGCCAAAGAGAAGAGGCCCTTCCCCAGTTGATAAGCTTATCCATAGTGGTGATAATGGTATTGGCACCGGGAATTATCTTAACCCCTTCTTCAACTTCTACCATTGTGGTCGTAGTATCAATTATCATCAAACAAACTCCTGTTTTGGATTGACTATTGACTATCGACGAATACATTGATTTTTCAATAGAAAATCGTCAATCGTCAATCCCTATTCCCACGTAAACGCCTCTTTCCGCCATGCATACACATACCCCACAAGGAGCACAAAGATAAATATAATCATCTCTATAAAGGCAAAAAGACCAAGCTTGTCAAAAGTAACCGCCCAGGGATAGAGGAAAATGACCTCCACATCAAATACTACAAAAAGCATCGCTATCACATAAAACCTGACAGAAAATCTATACCGTGGCTCGCCAACAGGTGTAATACCGGATTCATAAGGCATGAGTTTCTCTTCATAAGGTCTCTTTAATCTGAACATAGTGCCCATAATAAGGGCCCCGAGTCCGAAGGCAAGGGAGATGACAAGAAAAATCAGTACGGGTAGGTAGCTTGATGGCAAATAGCTTCCTGGCATGGGTACATATATACAATAAAAAAGATGGCTTTGTCAACAAAAAAATTAAAGTTCTATCTTGACAGAAAGCCAAAATTATGACTTCACCTTATGTCGAAATCCCGGAACTGGATTTTCAGTTCCGGTTTATAGTAGAGTTTATAATGTAAAGTGCAAATAGTGTAAGTAATGAAGCACTTACACAAGTTCTGCACTTCTGCAAGGGGCTGAAAATGGTTATTGATTTCAAAGGAAAATTTAACTTCCTCAAGGACCTGATCGCAAAAAAATCCCGCCACTCCTTAAGCCTCAAGTTAATAGTTGCCATCGGCATCCTGGTATTAACAGGAAGTTCAATTTTCTGGTACATGATAATCATACGCGGTGAGCAGGAATTTCTCAACAACTCCATACACCATACAGCTGCATACACGGCAATGATCGAAAAGAGCATATTTATAAATATGCATGCCCACCAGGTTGGAACAATTCAGGATACTATCGAGATTATGGGTTCATCAGAAAATATAATGAACATCCAGGTTTACAATCTTCAGGGAGATGTTCGCTTCTCAAGTGACAGGAAAATGATCGGGAAGAAGATCGATATCAATTCCTCCTGCAGGCTCTGCCATAGCAACCCGTCCAGACCGCATGAAACACTAAAGATGCAGAACAGCAGTATGTGGACAATCATAAAGGGCGATCATGGACGGGTATTGAGGTTTTTACGTCCCATTGTTAATCAAAAAACCTGCTACACTGCATCATGCCATTACCACCAGCCTGACAAAAAGATACTCGGAATCCTGGAAACGGATTATTCCCTCTCCGGTATTGACAGCACCCTCGGAAGGCAGAAAATCGAGACCATTACCTTCGGGATAATCTTCACCTTCTTCTTTTGTATAGTGCTCTGTATCATACTCTGGAAGATTCTGATAAATCCCCTCCAGCTTCTGACCGAAGGAATGCAAAGCGTCTCAAAGGGAGACCTTAACCGCAGGGTAGAGATAAAGACACGTGACGAGATAGGCATACTTGCTGAAACCTTTAACTCCATGACGCATGAGCTGAGAAATGCCAGGCAGAAGCTGGAAGACTGGGCAAAAGAACTCGAGGAAGAGGTTGCAAAAAAAACAGAGGAGATCAGGCAGGGACAGGAGCAGCTTATACATACTGAAAAACTTGCCTCCCTTGGCCGTATGGCAGCAGGTGTTGCCCATGAGATTAACAGTCCACTGACAGGAATAGTAACCTTTGCATACCTGATGCTCAAAAGGGCCCCACCTGAAAACAAGATGGACAGGGAAGACCTTGAGGTGATCATCGAACAGGCAGAGCGTTGTTCAAAGATAATAAAAGGCCTCCTTGGTTTCTCAAGGGCCATACCTGCAGAGCGCGCGGATGTGGATATAAATAACACCATCAGACATACCCTCGAGATCATCCGGAACCAGGCTAAATTTCATAATATAAAGATCATCACCAACCTCTCCCCTGACCTGCCGCGTATTGTAGGTGATGCCTCGCAACTTCAACAGGTCTTTATGAACCTTCTCATCAATGCTGCCGACGCCATGAATGACAGGGGACAAATCACTATAGCAACAAGACAGCTAACCGAAGATGGGAAGGAATTCATTGAGATAGAGTTTACTGATACAGGTCCCGGAATTCCGGAAGAGCATATGAGCAAACTCTTCGAACCATTCTTTACCACAAAACCGGTGGGAAAAGGTACAGGACTCGGCCTGGCTGTAACTCACGGCATAGTAAGAAAACATGGAGGACATATCAAGGTAAAAAGCGCTCTTGGCAAGGGTACCGGTTTCTTTATAAGACTGCCCAGGCCAACAGAGAAAACGGATGCCGATAAAATTCAGGGGGCATCCCCAAAAGAGTTGCAATAAGCAACTGCGGGAGTACCATTGAATCCCTGAACTCTCTCCAGCGACTAAGGGGCGATGAATCTTAATTTAAAAAATAACGGGCAGACAGGCCCTGAATACCGGATGCAATCAAAAAACAAGGCAAGGGTACTCATAGTAGATGACGAAGAGATCGTAAGGGCAAGCTGCAGAAAGCTTCTGCAGCCCCATGGATACAGGGTTTCAGAGGCGGAAAATGCCGGGAGGGCACTGAAGCTTATGGAAACGATGACTTTTGACCTGGTACTTACAGACCTCAAACTGCCTGATACAAGCGGGATAGAACTCCTTAAGGATATAAAGGAAGTCTATCCGGACACTGAGGTGATACTCATGACCGGTTACGGAACCGTCTCTACTGCTGTAGAGGCGATAAAGTTAGGTGCATATGATTATGTAGAAAAGCCTTTCAGGCCTGACGAGCTGGTATCCCTTGCCGGAAGGGCCATAGAGAGAAAGAGTCTCAGAGAAGAAAATATCCGTCTCAAAAAAGAACTCTCGGCTCAATACATAAAAAATATAGTTGGGACGTCAAAGGCAATGGAAATGGTCTTCAGATTGATAGGCACTGTGGCTCCCACTGCAAGCACGGTACTGATTACCGGAGAAAGTGGGACGGGAAAGGAACTCGTTGCAAGGGCCGTCCATTATAACAGCCCGCGCAAGGACAGGTCTTTTGTTGTTATAGATTGCGGAACATTAGCTGACGAGTTAATAGAGTCTGAACTCTTCGGCCACAGGAGGGGATCATTTACAGGTGCGGTTACCGACAAGAAGGGCCTGATAGAAGAGGCTGAAGGGGGGACACTCTTTCTTGACGAGATCGGAAATCTGCCGCTGTCGCTCCAGTCGAAACTGCTCAGGGTACTGCAGGAAAAAGAATACAGGCCTGTTGGAGACAAAAAGGCCGTCAAGGTTGATACAAGGTTCATAACTGCAACCAATAAAGACCTTCCTGCCATGGTAAAGGCAGGCACCTTCAGGGAAGACCTCTTCTACAGGCTTGACATCTTCCCCATTCACGTCCCGCCGCTAAGGGAGAGGAGGGAAGATATCCCCCTTCTTGCATACCACTTCCTGAGGAAATATTCTGACGAATTAGGCAAGGAGGTGAAAAACATCTCTGCAGAGGCCATGAGGATTCTCAGCTCCTGCAGATGGCCGGGGAATATACGTGAACTGGAAAATACAATCCAGCGGGTAATACTCCTTGCGGACAACTCTACCATCAAGTCCGAAATCCTCGGCTTCCTCACGCTTTCGCAGAGCGAGCATATCCCACGGAATATCGAAGAACTGAAAGAGATAAAAAAAGACCTCAGGGAAAAGTCCATTGAGGAGGTGGAGAAGATATTTATTGCAGAGGCACTGAAGAGAAACGAATGGAATATATCAAGGGCGGCAAGTGACGTAGGGATGCAGAGGTCAAATTTCCATGCCCTGATAAAAAAATACCGGATTTCAAGACCGAAATGAGATTGAAAGAGATTATCAGGCTGCTCGATGCAGTTGTCATAACGAATTCGCGGGACTCCGAGGCTGAAATCGAATGGGCATGTGCAACTGATCTCATGAGTGACGTCCTGTACTATTCAAGGGGAAACTCCGTGCTTATCACAGGCCTTGCAAAGCAGCAGGCAATAAGGACATCCGACATTGCGGACATAAAGGTCGTTGCTTTCACAAGGGGAAAAGAACCGGACACACAAACAATTGAACTCTCACGAAAGAAAAAGATCACCCTTCTTATCACACCTTACTCAATGTTTACCGCCTGTGGTAAACTATATGAAAAGGGACTCAGGTGTTGTCCAGAATAAAAAGCAGACGCGTATTC
>CAZXDE010000004.1:0-10465 GCA_964639515.1 uncultured Thermodesulfovibrio sp. | reverse complement strand
AACTATATGAAAAGGGACTCAGGTGTTGTCCAGAATAAAAAGCAGACGCGTATTCAGATGAAGATAGATAAAAACTATGAAGGCAGTTTTCATATCGTAGGCGGAGACTTCAGCCAGGCTGGTGAGGCATCCACTGAACTTAAAACCATCCTGTTAAGCGTTGGGATTGAAGATGAAGTTGTCAGGAGGATTGCTATTGCCACATTTGAGGCGGAAATGAACATTATTATATATGCCCCTGCCGGGATTCTCAGGTACAGTATATCCCCAAGGGAGATACGGATAATTGCAGAGGACATGGGCCCCGGAATTGAGGATATTGAATTGGCAATGCAGGAGGGTTACTCCACTGCACCGGACTGGGTAAGAGAGCTGGGGTGGGGTGCAGGCATGGGACTGCCGAATATGAAAAAAAACGCCGATATCTTCAGGATAGACTCTGTTGTCGGTGAGGGCACTACAGTTGAAATGATAATTAAACCATGAAACTAAAGGAAATAGCAGAGATTCTATCTTTTAAACCACTCACCCCTGCTGAGGGACTTCGTCTTGAACATGAAGTAAGCGGTGCCTATGTTGGCGACCTCCTGAGTGATGTGATGGCAAACGCCGGGGAGGGGAACATCTGGATAACACTCCAGACACACGTTAATATTGTGGCTGTGGCAGTCTTCAAAAATCTCTCCGCAATAGTAATAGTCAACGGCCGGATGCCGGATGCCGATACCATGGACAAGGCGGTTTCAGAGGATATCCCCATACTGCTTACCGGCAAGTCGGCTTTTGAGACTGCAGGCAAGCTATACCGGATTCTAAATGCTCGGGACTTACAGGGCTGACCTCCATATTCACACCTGCCTGTCTCCATGCGCTGAGCTTGATATGACCCCGGCAAGGGTGGTATCAACAGCCATTGAAGCGGGGCTTGACATCATTGCAGTCACTGACCATAACACTGCAGAAAACATACCATCCGTCATCAAGGTGAACGGTGAGATAACGGTCATTCCGGGCATGGAGCTGACAACTGCTGAAGAGGCACATATTCTGGCCCTGTTTCCCGACATAGAGTCCGTCATGAGACTTCAGGAGATTGCTTATAATGATCTCCCCTTAACCGGCAACAAACGTATACTTTATGAACAGGTCGTTGTCAACGAAAAGGATGAGGTCCTCAGGTTTAATGACCGGGTACTTATGGACGCCACGGGGCTTGGAGTCAAAGAGGCCATCGGCATCATCCATGACCTTGGAGGCATCACCGTTGCCTGTCACATTGACAGAGAGGCATTCAGTATCCTGACACAACTGGGCTTTATCCATGATTCTCTGAACTTTGATGCACTTGAGATATCTTTCAGGACAAAAAAAGATAAGGCACTAAAAATGTTTGACATATACAAGAGATATCCCTGGATCACCTCATCTGATGCCCATCATGTATCGGACATCGGCCGGGCTGCTACAGAATTTATAATGAATAAGGCCTCCTTTGAAGAGATTGCCCTTGCCCTATCAGGAAAGGAGGGAAGGAAGGTAAGATTCTGAGATGCAGGACATCTCCATGCATATACTCGATGTTGCCCGGAATTCAATCGATGCCGGTGCAAACCGGATAGTTATATCGATTGAAGAAGATACAAGAGGCGACATACTCAGACTGATTATCAAAGACAACGGCATTGGGATGGATAAAGAGACCCTCAAGAGGTTAACAGACCCCTTTTTCACAACAAAAGGGAAAAAAACAGGGCTTGGCATTCCACTGCTTGCACAGGCAGCCCGTGAGACCGGCGGTAACATCACGGTTCATTCCGAGACCGGCAATGGAACCACCCTTCAGGCCACCTTCTCTCTGAACCACATTGACAGAAAACCCCTTGGTGACCTAACATCTACAATAGTGGCACTTATTGCCGGGAACCCTGATATTGACCTCATATTCAAGTACAGGATCGACAATAATGAGTATATACTCAATACCGCTGAGATTAAGAGACAGCTCGGTGAGGTACCCATAAATTGTTCAGGGGCACTCTCCGTACTGAGAAAAGATATATCTGAAGGGATAAAAAGCCTGAGGAAAGGAGGAAAACATGAGTAAGGGGAGGGTTCTTGTAATAGATGATGAGGCTATAGTCAGGATAAGTTGCCAGAGGGTGTTAACGCCGGAAGGCTATGATGTAGTGGCAACTTCACGTGGAGATGAGGCAATAGAATTGCTTGAAAACGAGCACTTTGATGCAGTCCTGACAGACCTTAAAATGCCCGATATGGATGGCTTTGAAGTGCTGAAGATCATAAAGGAGC
Organism: uncultured Thermodesulfovibrio sp.; assembly: GCA_964639515.1. Classification (GTDB taxonomy): domain Bacteria; phylum Nitrospirota; class Thermodesulfovibrionia; order Thermodesulfovibrionales; family JdFR-85; genus BMS3Bbin07. The sequence goes on along the minus strand of CAZXDE010000004.1, from coordinate 8,155 downwards.
GATGGCCGGACATCCAGGTAATAATCATCACTGGTTACGGGACAATAAGCACAGCGGTCGAGGCAATAAAACTAGGTGCCTTCGAATATATAGAAAAACCCTTCACACCGGAAGACATATTGCGGGTGGTCACAAAGGCAAAGCAGGACAAAGGCTTCTAAGATTAATTTCCAGCTCTATTTTGCAGCTCATGGTTAAACTGTGTTAAAATAATAAGTTATATGTATACAACTACAACTATTGTACAGGACAGGGGGGACACTCAGGGAGATTTAAGGCAGAACCTGTTAAGGCAGGATGCCCGTAAAAAAATTTCATCCTGAAAATTAAACACGGATGAGACACAAAAGATATGCCATAGGTGCAGATATAGGCGGAACCAATCTGAGGGTTGCCCTGGTGAACAGGGAAGGAGAGATAGTGGAGCGGGTCAAAACCTCATCCACCGATAATGTCTTCGATTCACTGGTCTCTGCTATTGACAGGTTTTACTCAGACGATATAGCGGGGATAGGGATTGGTGTGGCAGGGGTTATTGAGAGAGAGAAGGGGATTGTAAAACGCTCTCCAAACCTCCCCTCTGTTGAAGGAATAGGCTTTATAGACGGCATCAGACAGCGATTCTCCCTGCCCGTTTATATAGAAAACGATGCCAACGCAGCAGCCCTGGGTGAAAGATGGGCAGGCGCCGGCAGGGAATTTAAGTCCTTTGTCCTCTTTACGCTGGGCACGGGCATAGGCGGAGGGGTTATTTATGATGGACATCTACTGGATATTGCTGCCGAGCTTGGACACATCAGCATAGAGGCAGAGGGGGTTAGATGCCTTTGTGGAAATAATGGATGCCTTGAGTCCTATGCATCTGCCAGGGCAATGACGGGAAGGGCGGTTGAGTCGATCGAAAGCGGGACTGAAAGCCTGTTGAAGGGTTGCTGTGAGGGAAATGCATACAAAATCTCCCCTGAGGATATTTACAACTATGCCCTTGAAGGAGACAACCTGGCAAGGGAAACACTGAAGACGGCCGGAAGATACCTCGGGGTAGGGATTGCCGGTGCAATCAACATCTTCAGCCCTGAAGCCGTTATCCTTACAGGGGGACTTATCGGAGCCTGGAATATATATGTGGAGACGGCAATCAAAGAAGTATCAAAAAGGGCCTTCCCTGAACTATCAGGGTCCATAAAAATCCTTCCATCAATACTGAAAGACGATGCCGGGGTGATCGGGGCAGCCTGTATGGCATTTGATAAAACCAGGAGCTAATGACTAAAAACATCAGAAATTTTTCAATAATAGCACACATCGACCACGGCAAATCCACGCTGGCCGACAGGATACTTGAGTTTACAGGTGCCCTTACGGAAAGGGAGATGTCGGAACAGGTTCTGGACTCCATGGACCTTGAAAAAGAGAGGGGCATAACCATCAAGGCCCATGCCGTAAGACTGTCCTACGAGGCAAAAGACGGTGAAACCTATATCCTCAATCTCATAGATACCCCCGGACATGTAGATTTCTCTTATGAAGTTTCCCGCAGCCTTGCCTCCTGTGAGGGGGCACTCCTTGTGGTTGACGCCACTCAGGGGGTGGAGGCACAGACACTGGCAAATGCCTATCTCGCCATTGAGAATGATCTTGAGTTAATCCCGGTCATCAACAAGATTGATCTGCCTCAGGCCGACCCTGAACGGGTAAAAGAACAGATAGAGGACGTAGTGGGACTTGACTGCTCTGAAGTAATACTTGCCTCTGCAAAGCAGGGCAGTGGTACAGAGGAAATACTCGAGACAATCGTAAAGAAAATCCCTCCACCGACAGGGGATAGTTCTGCACCGCTTAAGGCCCTTATGTTTGATTCCTGGTTTGACAGTTACAGGGGAGTTATTGTGCTTGTAAGGGTCTTTGAGGGAACCGTACGTCCGGGGACGAGGATCAAACTCATGTCCTCGGCAAAGGAGTTTGAGGTTACGGATGTGGGGATATTCACACCGGCGGTAAAGAAAACCGGCAGTCTCTCCTCCGGTGAGGTCGGCTACATAGTTGCAGGCATAAAGAACGTCCAGGATACAAAGATAGGGGACACCATCACGGATGCATCAAGACCTGCCGTCAAGCGCTGCCCGGGGTACAAGGAGGTAAAGCCGATGGTCTTTTGCGGCTTCTATCCCGTGGAATCGTCAAAGTATGAATTCCTGAAAGAGGCACTTGAGAAGCTACGGCTTAATGATGCCTCCTTCAACTTTGAGCCTGAGAGCTCGGTAGCCCTTGGCTTTGGTTTCAGGTGCGGCTTCCTTGGACTGCTCCATATGGAGATAATCAAGGAGAGACTTGAGCGGGAGTTTAATCTCTCTATAATAAGTACAGCCCCGACAGTGGTCTACAGGGTAACCGACCAGGAAGAAAACCTGTACCTTATTGATAACCCGTCGGGAATGCCGGAGAGGCCCCTTAAGATAGAGGAGCCCTTTGTAAATGCAACCATTTTTGTGCCACAGGATTTCATAGGAAATATACTCACCCTCTGTCAGGAAAAACGGGGCATACAGAAGGACCTCTCTTATATAAGTGCAAACAGACTGAAGGTTGTCTACGAATTACCGTTGAGCGAAATATTGTGGGATTTCTATGACAGGCTGAAATCGCTCTCAAAGGGATATGCATCTCTTGACTATGAGTTTGTCGGCTATAGGGAATCGGACCTGATCAAGCTGGACATATTGCTGAATGGCGAACCTGTAGATGCCCTGAGTCTGATAATGCATCGGGAAAACGCCTATTACAAGGCAAGAGAGGTGGCTGAAAGACTGAGAAAGGTCATCCCGAGACAACTCTTTGAGGTGGTCATACAGGCTGCTATAGGAAGCAAGATAATCGCCAGAGAGAGTGTCAAGGCCCTCAGGAAGGACGTGATCGCAAAGTGCTATGGTGGCGACATCTCCAGGAAAAGAAAACTACTGGAAAAACAGAAGGAGGGCAAGAAGAGGATGAAACAGGTTGGAAGGATAGAGGTTCCACAGGAGGCATTTCTTGCCGTGTTGAGGGTACAGGAATGAAGAAAAAAAAGGGAATAATACGGGAGTATGCCGAAGCAATAATAACCGCCCTTTTACTTGCACTTATCATCAGGGCCTATGTTGTACAGGCATTTAAAATACCTTCAGGCTCAATGATCCCCACACTCCTTGTTGGTGACCATATACTGGTCACAAAGTTCATTTACGGTACGGATATACCCTTTACGGATAAAAAAGTACTGATATTCAGAGAACCCCGGCGGGGAGATGTAGTGGTGTTTAAATATCCTAAAGACCCTGACAGGGATTTTATAAAGAGGGTAATCGGAGTTGGGGGAGATGTGGTTGAGGAGAGAAATAAGATAATTTATGTAAACGGCAAACCACTTGACGAACCATACATCCAGCACACCGACAATGACATAAGGTCCATCGGCATGGATGTAAGAGACAATTTCGGTCCCCTGTATGTCCCAAAGGGCAAACTCTTTGTGATGGGGGACAACCGCGACCAAAGCTATGACAGCAGGTATTGGGGTTTTGTCGACCTCAATGCCGTCAAAGGGAAGGCATTTATTATATACTGGTCCTGGGACAGCACGCGGCATCTTCCCAGGCTAAACAGGACAGGGAAATTAATCAAATGAATATAAGAAATGAAAGAGGAAGCATAAAGCCGGTTTTATGTATTATCCTTCTGATTGTTTCCGTTTATATCGGATATGAGTTTAGCATGCCCTACTATCGTTATTTTACCTTAAAATCCGAGACAAGGTCCATAGCAAGGCTCAGTTACAGAGGGCCTGACCGTTACAGAGACCTGGTCTACGAGGAAGCCCGTTCGTTGCATATACCGGTCAAACCCTCAGACATACACGTGGTTGTCACGGATAGACAGGTAAGGATATCCACATCCTGGTCTGAAGTGGTAGACCTTGCCGGATATTATCAGGTACCGCTTGACTTTAAAGTCGAAGTTGAGGAGTAGGGATGTTTACAGGGATTGTACAGGAGCTGGGAACGGTTTCGGGGATTGATAAAAAAGGCAGAGTTGCCCACATCGGCATACTCTCCGAACAGGTTGCAAGGAGTTCAGACATAGGCGACAGCATCTCTGTAAACGGTGTATGCCTTACAATTACAGCCCTTGAACATGGGATTATGCTGTTTGACCTCTCGGCGGAAACATTAAAGACCTCCAATGTCGGCCAACTGAAAAAAGGAAACCGCGTTAATCTTGAACCTGCCCTCAGGCCATCGGACAGGCTTGGCGGACATTTTGTGACCGGTCATATTGACGGGATGGGCAGCATTAAACGCAAGAATCGTATTGGTAATACTATAGAGATCGAGATAGTGGCCACTGAAGAGGTGATAAAATACATTGTAAAAAAAGGCTCCATTGCAATAGATGGTATCAGCCTCACTGTTGTGGATATTGAAAGGGACTCGTTTAAGGTAGTAATCATACCTCATACTGAAAACATCACCACCATAGGACAAAAGGGGATTAACGATACCGTTAACCTTGAAGTTGATATACTGGGCAAGTATGTGGCTAAATTCCTCCACACCCCCGCCACGGACCGGAAAGACGACAAACTATTAACGATTCTGGGCAAATCCGGATTTCTTTAAGGAAGATAAAAATAAAGATAACATGAACAGATAAAGGAGGCAGGATGAGAAGCAAGTATAAATTCAACACTATAGAAGAGGCCATTGAAGATATCAGGCAGGGGAAGATCATCATACTCGTTGACGACGAGGACAGGGAGAACGAAGGGGACCTTTGCATAGCAGCAGAAAAGGTGACCCCGGAGACAATAAATTTTATGGCAAAGCACGGCAGGGGCTTGATCTGCCTCAGTCTGGCTCCGGAGAGGATAGATGAGCTTCAGCTCCCCATGATGACCAATGCAAACTCCTCTCCCTATGGAACGGCCTTTACAGTATCCATTGAGGCCAAGAGGGGGGTAACTACCGGCATTTCAGCCCATGACCGGGCAACCACAATCCTTACAGCCATAAACCCGAAATCAGGGCCTGAAGACATTGTCAAGCCGGGACATATCTTTCCCCTCAGGTCCAGGGCGGGCGGAGTGCTGCAGAGGGCAGGTCAGACAGAGGGTTCGGTAGACCTTGCCCGGCTCGCCGGACTCTACCCTGCCGGGGTCATTTGTGAAATAATGGACGAGGACGGCACCATGGCACGGGTGCCGCAGTTGATGGAATTTGCAGGCAAACACAAACTGAAGATCGTAACCGTTAAAGACCTTATAGAACACCGCATGCGTAAAGAAACACTCGTAAAAAGGGTCGCGGAGGTAAAACTCCCTACATCCTACGGTGGAGATTTCAAGGCGATTGTATACGAAAACATGGTCGACAGCAATGTGCACCTCGCCCTTGTAAAAGGAGACATAACTCCCGAAGAACCGACGCTCGTAAGAGTCCACTCCGAGTGCCTCACAGGCGATGTATTTGGTTCAAAGAGGTGCGACTGTGGAGACCAGCTCCACGCGGCCATGAAGATAGTGGATGAGGCCGGAAAGGGTGTTATACTTTATATGAGACAGGAAGGCCGGGGGATTGGGCTTGCCAACAAACTCCGTGCATATGTCCTTCAGGATGAAGGGCTTGACACTGTTGAGGCAAATATCAGGCTCGGGTTTAAGCCGGATTTGAGAGATTATGGAATAGGTGCACAGATACTCGTTGATACAGGAGTGAAGAAGATCAGGCTGATGACAAACAATCCACGCAAGATAGTGGGCCTCGAGGGCTATGGCCTGCAGGTAGTTGAACGGATACCTGTTGAGATGAAACCTGGAGAAAAGAACCGTGCTTATCTGAAAACAAAAAAGAAAAAACTCGGCCACCTGCTGGAAAAAGTATGATGATTGGTGATCGCCAAAACTACTTATTCCTTAAATTATCAATCGTCAATCGTCAATATTAAAGGGAGGTTTTCATGAATATTTATGAAGGTGAACTAAGTGGCAAGGGCCTGAAGTTCTGCATTATAACAAGCCGTTTTAATGATTTTATCACCAGCAAACTGACGGAAGGCGCCATTGATGCACTGAAGAGACACGGCACATCAGAGAAGGATATTGACCTGGTGCGGGTACCCGGGGCCTTTGAGCTGCCGATGATTGTAAAAAAGCTGGCACAAAAGGGTAATTATAATGCAATCATAGCCCTCGGCACCATTATAAGGGGCTCAACCCCTCATTTCGACTATGTGGCTGCCGAGGCATCCAAGGGTATTGCCGTTGCCGGCATGGAGACAGGGGTCCCGGTATCATTTGGGGTAATAACATCGGACACAATTGAGCAGGCCATTGAACGTGCAGGTTCAAAGGCCGGCAATAAAGGCTGGGATGCTGCCATGACAGCCATGGAGATGGCCAATCTGATGAAGAAAATATAGATTATGAAAAGAAGAAAGGCGAGGGAATATGCCCTGCAGATACTGTATCAATGCGACCTGACAAAAAACTCTCCCGACAGATTGAATTTTGAGGCTTTCTGGAAGGAAAATCCTGCACCTGACGATGTAAAGGCTTTTACTGAGGAACTTGTCCGCGGCACACTCAAAGATATTGCCCGCATAGATTCATTAATAAAATCTGTAGCCGAACACTGGGAGATGAAAAGGATGGCTGCAGTTGACAGGAACATACTTAGGTTTGCTACATACGAACTTCTTTACAAAAACGATGTCCCTGCTGCCGTTACCCTGAACGAGGCCATAGAGATCGCAAAAAAGTTTTCAGCCAAAGAGTCATCTTCATTTATCAACGGCCTGCTGGACAGGATAGCAAAGCAACTGAAGAAGAGAATGCACTGAGAGATGCTATATGCTATATGCTGTAATCTCGGATGTCCACTCCAACCTCGAGGCACTAAATGCAGTAATTGAGGACATCAGGAAGAGGGATATTGAAAATATCCTGTTCCTGGGCGATGCAGTCGGATATGGACCCAATCCGAATGAATGCATTGAGCTGCTTAAAAAAGAGTGCCTGATCCTTCTTGCAGGAAATCATGACCGTGCAGTGACCGGGGATACGCCGTTAGGATATTTTAACGAAAATGCCAGGGCCGCAGTGCAGTGGACAATAGAGCATATAACAGAGGAACACCTTGAATTTCTTGCAAAACTGGAGATCCTGAAGGTGATGGAAAAGGATAATCTCTGTCTCGTTCACTCCACACCAAAAGAACCGGATGCATGGCGTTACATAGTTACACTCAATGATGCAGAGGTTAATTTTCGATACTTTGAGCAAAAGATATGCCTGGTAGGCCATAGTCATGCTCCATTTATAGTGGAAAAACGCCCCTCGGGTGAACTCATCCTCTACAAAAACAGGACAACCTTCTCAGAGGCTGCACGGTATATCATCAATGCAGGCAGTGTCGGACAGCCAAGGGACAGAGATCCGAGGGCTGCCTATGCAGTCTTGACTTCAGGGGAAGTAGAAATAATCCGTATCGACTATGACTTCAGAGAGACCCAGAGAAAGATGAGAGAAGCCGGACTGCCCAAATTCCTGATAGAAAGGCTGGAGAAGGGGATATGAACAACCCCGGGGTCAGGACACACAAAAAGGTTCATCTTCACTGAATCCACAATAACTTTCCGTGCATCCATCCCTTATCACCGAATTCATCCATCAGCTTTATCCATGAACCCTTTCGCTTGATCACCTTAAACGAATCATATTTTATAGCCGGACTCATAGCACTTTTTTTAAACCTTGTTCCCGGCCCTCTTCTGACGTTCGCCTTCTCTACCTTTACCACTGCACATTTGATTTTAGCGGTAACCAGTTTCCCGTAAATCCAGTGCAGGTCGCCATCTACATCCTTAACTTTATACCAGCCTTTTCTTTTTGCTATCTTCTTCAGGGCCGTATATTTGAAGACAAGCCACCTCTTTTCATACCTGGTTCCGGGGCCGCCTCTCAGGTTGGCCTCAGGCACATTAACACACAATGCAAGGGCATAACCATTAAAGACAAACATCAAGGAGACAAGCAGTCCATATAACAGTATCTTTTTCATCATTACAATAATTAGAGTCTGTGTATAAACTACAGTCATTTGTCATTCCCGCAAGTGAAGCG
>CAZXDE010000003.1:17529-30365 GCA_964639515.1 uncultured Thermodesulfovibrio sp. | reverse complement strand
TAAGCGGAGTAACCCGTTCAGCTTACCAGTACTAATAGACCGTGCGGCTTGACCTGCTCTCCTCCTTTTCCCAGTACCCTCCTGTTGTCAAAGACTTGATTTTTTTGTTCTTTAAGTTATATTCTATAAATAGACGAAGACTTTTCCGGTGGTTATGCCGGCGGGGAAACACCCGTTCCCATTCCGAACACGGAAGTTAAGACCGCCAGGGCCGATGATACTGCGACTGTGAGGTCGTGGGAAAGCAGGACGCTGCCGGATTTAAAATTAAAAGGGGATATAGACTGCTACAGTCTATATCCCCTTTTTCCTTGTGTATAGTATATGAATGTTGACGACAGATAGTACTGATACCATGAGTAGCATCAATTCAATATAATCATGTAAAAATAGACTGCTTTCCTGCCTGTTTCAGTATTGGTGGCTGTAAACCCAATACGGTTTACCTTTCTGCTTAATTTCTTAGTGATTTTAGTTGTAACCGTCCCTCTTTCATTATCAACTTCAGGTCTTATCCATCCAAGCTCGGAGACATAAATCCCCGGATTTTTATAAATGCCATGATTTATTATCCTCCCTTCTATCCTGTCCGGAGGGTTTTCCTCAAGGAGTCCGTAAGGTGGATATACATTGTCTACATTGAGCGGTTCCGTCGATAAGAATTCCCTGAATTTGTCCATCTTTGCCCAGCTTCCTACTGAGGCATACCTCGGCAGCAGGTAAATGTCAGTGAAAAGCCCTGTGCTTGCCGGGTCCTGCGTGAATGAAGCAGTGTAGCCATATTTTTTTACCACTTTCACGAACTCCTGAATATACTCTCCATAGGGGAATGCATAGAATTCAGGCCTGATACCAAGGATTTTTTTGAAGCGTTCCTGGCTTTTTGTAAGGTCATCCTCAATCAGTTTCAGGTATTCTTTGCGGGACATTCCCTCAGGCCACCGGGCAAGCCTTTGGTGAGAATAGGAATGGTTACCAAAAGTTGCCTTTTTGTATTTCATTATATCCCGGATATCTTCAGATGACATAAAATCAGGGTATCTATCGATGGCTTCCATATATAAAAAGACAGTAAAGGGGAATCCGTATTTTTTCAACATGGGAAAGGCATGCGTATATACGGACTTGTAGCCGTCATCAATTGTTATAACAACGGTCTTTGGCGGTATAGCTGTCTTGTCCTTGATGAGTGCAACGAGCTCGGGAAGGCTTATAACATTGTAGTGGTTATCTTTCAGATATTTGAGTTGTGCTTCAAACTCTTCTACCGGGATAGATGTGCTTGGGCTTTTTGGTTCATTGAACTTATGATAAACGAACACAGTGGCGTAGCCTGTTTCTGCAGCAGCAGAGCAGGGACTAATAAATAAAAGCAGGATCAATACGACAGGTATCGTAAATCTCAAGATTCGTGCTCCGTATTATGTTGTTAAGCCGCCTTACATACTCCTCTCTTAGTATGGAGTAGTTGTCAAGGTATTTGATAAGCTGTAATGAATGGGATGTATCTGTTCGCTTTTTCCTGAAGTCCTTGTAGGCCCACCCGACATTGATATTGAAAAGGTAGTCTTCAACTGCCTGGAGTGTGGAGTCGTACCTCGAAAGCCTTGCCCCGGATCTTATAGCCTTTATTCCGACACTATTACCGAATGTCCAGATGCCGAAAATATTATTTCCCTCCTCAAAGAATCTGGAGCTTCCCCATCCGCTCTCAAGGGCAGCCTGAGCAAGAATTATGCTTGGGGGATGGGTGTTGAGCCGGGAGAGGAGTTCGTTGATGTTGTCTGTCCGGTATTTTTCCGATAAGTCACTCAGGAAAGAGAGCTCGCTGTTCTTTAAAGCTATGCTTCTGGAAATCGTTTCCCTTATTCGCAGAAGTTCCTTCCTCTCTTTCTCTATGTCGTTTCCGGCAATAAGGATAGAGGGAAGGACTATCTTGATAAAAGCCTCTTTCCTTTCATCTGCAGTAAGCCCCTCAAGAGAGACAACAGATTTGTAGACTACAGGTTTTACTGCATTACAGTCGAATTCCATCGTCTGTATATCGTCTACAGATGCCAAATCCTTGTAAATGATCTCAATATTACTGCCATGTGTGCGAAGAATTTCCTTGCCCGAGAGCAGTAATATGGAAAAGGCCATCAAGGAGACGGTTATTGTAAGAAACCCTTTCACAATCTCAAAATACCTCCGTTATTTGCGGCTTCATATGAAATTATACCATATTTTGTAAAATACATCAGTTTTATGGTTAAATAAAAATCCATTGGAAATTCTATTTTGCAGTACAGGAGACTTTTGAGATGAAGAGGTATTTTGGTCCATATGGTGGGAGGTTTGTTCCGGAAACCCTGATTCCGGCGCTTGAGGAGCTGGATAGGGCCTTTGTGAAGGTAACAAAGGAAAAGGGGTTTAAGGAGGAGTTTGGCAGCCTGCTCAGGGACTACGTGGGCCGGCCCACCCCTCTGTACTTTGCGTCGCGACTGACCAGGTATCTTGGTGGTGCAAGGATATACCTGAAAAGAGAAGACCTTACCCATACAGGTGCCCACAAGATAAACAATGCCCTTGGCCAGGCTCTTCTTGCCAAGCGGATGGGAAAAGAGAGACTCATTGCCGAGACCGGTGCCGGCCAACATGGCGTAGCCACTGCAACCGGGGCAGCACTGGTTGGGCTGAAGTGTGAAATCTATATGGGGTCGGAGGATATGGAGCGTCAGGCCCTTAATGTATTCAGGATGAGACTTCTTGGTGCAGAGGTTTCAGAGGTTTCCCTGGGCTCAAGGACACTGAAAGATGCAATAAATGAGGCTTTACGAGACTGGACAACCAATGTAAGGACAACCCATTATATCCTGGGAACGGTCTTTGGTCCACACCCATACCCTACAATGGTCAGGAAATTCCAGTCTGTTATAGGCAGGGAGGCAAGGAGACAGATATTGAAGGCTGAAGGCAGGTTGCCGGATTACCTGATTGCCTGTGTTGGCGGGGGCAGTAATGCCATGGGTCTTTTCCATGCATTTCTCAGGGATGACGTGCGTATGATCGGGGTTGAGGCAGGAGGAAAGGGGATAGAGAGCGGGCTCCATGCTGCAAGGTTTGCCGGCGGTTCAGTCGGGGTTTTTCAGGGATGCAAGAGCTACCTCCTTCAGGATGAGGATGGGAATGTGCTTGGCACCCATTCTGTTTCTGCCGGATTGGATTACGCATCCGTCGGCCCCGAGCACGCCTTTCTCAGGGAGGCGGGGAGGGCGGAATACACTTATGCTACAGATGCAGAGGCGCTTGATGCCTTTGAAGTGCTCTCGAAGACCGAGGGGATTATTCCGGCCCTTGAGTCAGCCCATGCCCTTGCAGAGGTGATAAAGCTTGCCCCGAAACTCCCTAAAAACAAGGTTATAGTTGTTAATCTTTCCGGAAGAGGTGACAAGGATGTTGAGCATGTTGCAAGGATCAAGGGGGCAATAAAACGGTAATCCGTGATACTTATTCCTTCCCGGGCAGGTTTTTTAAAGGGTTAAGCGGGGGCGACCCTTATGAAATGTCGTTCAATGTCTGTCAGAGGCAGCTTCAGGGCAATGGTTTCTATATTAAAATCCTTGATCCTGCTTCCAAGTCTGGTTTGAGCCTCTTTTATTTCCTCACAATATGTTGGTCCCTTGCTCAGTATTAAAACGCCTCCACTGGAGAGAATCTTTTCGGTCTTTCTGATAAAGTCGTATGTCCTGAAGAGCGCCCTTGTTACGATAATATCGTAGACTTCCCCCCCGGCACTCTTTGCATGCTCCTGAAGTGTGCCCTGAATTACCGCAATGTCCGTTAACCGGAGCTTATTGCATATGTGCCTCAGAAACCCGGCTTTTTTCCAGGAGGGTTCCATCAGGGAGACGCTTAACGCAGGTCGTGCAATCTTGAGTACAACCCCTGGAAATCCCCCCCCACTGCCCACATCAAGTACCCGGGTATGCCTTGTCCTGATCCCTGGGGGGTCTGGAAAGACCTTCAGGTAAAGCAGGGAATCCAGGAAGAGGCGGATGGCCATAGCCCTGTCATCCTTCAATCCTGTTATGTTGTATGCCTTTGACCAGGTCCGTAGCTCCCTGTGATAGAGGGCATATTTGTTCAGGATATCCTTGTCGGGCTCTATCCCCAGCTCCTGTAACCCTGCTGTCAATATATCAAGGAAATCCTCTGCCACAGGCTGATTACTCTATCTGTTCCGAGGTGTCCACACCAAGAGCGAGGTTATGGAGTATGTGGTCTATAGTGGCAACTACTCCAAAATTAAGGAAGGTTGACTGGAATATAGTTTCAGGCGGGTTGAGAATCTCATTGCGGATTGTTAAAAAGAGACGCCTCAGTCTCGTCCTTCTGTTATAGCTTGAGTTGCGGATGATATCAGAGCATAGCTCACACATCGGGACAGCCTCTCTACGGGCATAATCGAGAAATATCTCTGCTATCTTGTGAAATAAGCTGTCCGGGATATCACAGGTCTGTTTGCCCTTGTAGGGTTTCAGCAACCTGTAGATGCTGTCCTCATGCATCCACCATGTCTCAAAGGGGAACTGGAACATATCTTTTGGATGGTAGCTCACTGGTTTATAATCAGAGGTTCCAAGCATATATTCTACCGGTTCGAGATTCTGCCAGCCAAGGATGTTTTTCAGGATAACCGTATCAAGGGGTAGGGCAAATCCATTGCTGAACCCCTTTTTCATAAAGTGTTTTATTAATTTAAGGAGATAATCTTCCTTTACAGGATAATAGCTCAGTTCTGAAAAATACTCCCTTTTTATATCGTCATACGCCTCTTTTGTCAGATTTGTTATGATGACTGTGTCTTTGATGCCAACCTTCAGCTTCATGAGTATGGAGGCAAAAAAATAGTTGTTTCGTCCGAATTTCTTACCGATAAAAGCAGACATCGAACCATTTCCGTCAATAAGGCTTGCCCAGAGGTCGATATATTTATTCTTTCCCCCCCCCGAAGGGTCTGTAATGAATGACATGTCCTCCGGCTGCAAAGGTAATTCCTGCATGAGGGATATATAGGTCCTTTCTGCTTCATCCTTCATGAGGGGGTTAAGGCAGGAGACACTATAGAGGATGTTTATTGCATCCTGTGTTGATGCCATCTCTATTGCCCTTAGAGCCGAGAGGGAGACATCGCTGTCGTGGTGGTAAGTGAGGTGTTCCAGAAAGCAGAGCACTTCGGGTTCTTCCGAGCCTGCCAGGTCTTCTATCATGCCGAGAAGTCCCTCGGGTTTGCTTTTTTCAATAATTACCTTATGAATGTCATAGAGTTTTGAGGGATTTGACCTTATCTGGTCTACTATGAAATCCTCAAAAGAGTCCCTGAAGTCTGTAAACTCTTCTACAAAGTCCTCAAACCCCTCCAGGCTTTCCAGAAGGTCTTCAGGCTCAAAGGCCGAAAGAATAATGGCCTTGTCCAGGTCTGATATGTTCTCTGTAGTGAGCACCTTCTTGAGTTCATTTATGAGCCATTCAGGAAGCGGCCGCGGGCTGTGCCTGTCAAGTATGAACTTCGTAAGTGTCAATATGTTATCTTTTTTTTGAGATGTGAATTTTTCAGTCCGGATCAGTCTGAAGAGAAGCCTCAGGACTGTGTTGGGGTCTTCGTATATATATCTGGATACCTGCCGTCTCATATCCCTTGGTGGAAGGGCAATAAGTCTTCTGAGATCAGCAAGTTGGTTTTTTCTGGCCATCTACCTCTCCTTTATTCAGTAACCATGAATTAAGCAATAAACCAGGCAGTGCTGTCTACTGCCTGCTTATTTCTCTTCTTTTTTTCTCGAGGGCTATCATAACAAGGGCTATGGCAGCTGGTGTGACTCCCGGGATACGGCTTGCTTCACCGACATTTGAGGGTCTGATATTTTCGAGTTTTCTCAGGACTTCACGGGAGAGTCCCGATATCCGGTCAAATTTGAAGTCAGGCGGGATGGTACGTCCCTCGATACGCTTCATCCTCTCTACCATCTCCATCTGACGTTTTATGTACCCTTTATATTTTATCTCTGTTTCTATAAGTTTTTCCAGTTCTTTATCAACTTCGTAAGGAGGAGGGCAGAGAGTTCTTAGAAAATCATACGAGACTTCAGGACGTTTCAGTAGCTGGAGAACAGGAGTTTTTTCAGTAATAGCAGTGGTCTTCAGGGAGTCAAGAAGGGGGTTTGCCTCTTCTGCACTGACCCTCAGGGAGTGGATTCTCCTTAACTCAGTCTCCAACAGCTCCTTTTTCCTGAGGAATTTCCGGTACTCTCTTTCACAGACAAGACCTGTCCTGAATCCCTTTTCCCGGAGCCTGAAGTCTGCATTGTCGTGTCTCAGCAGCAGCCTGTATTCCGCCCTTGATGTAAACATCCTGTACGGCTCTGACGTTCCCTTTGTGACAAGGTCGTCAATCAATACCCCTATGTATGCCTCGTGCCGTTTAAGTACAAGTGGCACTTCTGCCTTGAGCTTCAGTGCTGCATTTATCCCGGACATCAGCCCCTGGGCCGCTGCCTCTTCATAGCCGGAGGTTCCGTTTATCTGACCTGCAAGAAATAACCCTTCCGTTGACTTGGTCTCAAGGGTGTGTTTCAGCTGTGTCGGATAAACAAAGTCATATTCAATGGCATACCCGGATCTCATAATCTCGGCCTCTTCAAGTCCCTCAATACTCCTGACGAGTTCAACCTGAATATCGTAGGGGAGACTTGTGGATATCCCATTGGCATAGTACTCCTTTGTCTGGAGCCCCTCGGGTTCAAGGAAGACCTGGTGCCCCGGCCTTTCAGAAAATCTCACGACCTTGTCCTCTATGGATGGACAGTATCTCGGTCCAACCCCCTTTATCCGGCCACTGTATAACGGGGATCGGTCGAGGCTGTCAAGGATAATCCTGTGTGTCCTTTCATTTGTATGTGTTATAAAACAAGGCAGTTGGGGATTGGTTATTGCTTCGGTAGAGTAGGAAAACGGTATTGGCGGGTCATCACCTGCTTGTTCCGTGGTCCTTGAGAAATCTATGCTCCTTGAGTCTATTCTTGGTGGTGTCCCGGTCTTCAGCCTTCCCAGTCTTAGTCCGAGATCTTTCAGGGAGTCTGAAAGGCCAAGGGATGGAAACTCTCCGGCCCTGCCGGCAGCGTGGCTGTCAAGCCCTATGTGGATCAATCCTTTTAAAAAGGTACCGGTTGTAATAATTACCGCCCCTGCTCCATAAAATGCTTCATGTGAGGTTGATACGCCCGTGACGTGTCCGTCCTTCGTGATTATCTTTTCAACAGATGCCTGTTTTATTGTCAGCTTCGGTTCTGATTCAAGTACTTCGCGCATTGTAAGGCGGTAAAGTACCCTGTCTGCCTGGGCCCTGAGTGACCGGACTGCCGGTCCTTTACTCATGTTCAGCATCCTGAATTGTATGCCGGCCCTGTCTGTGACCCTGGCCATCTCTCCCCCGAGTGCATCTATTTCTCTTACGAGGTGTCCCTTTGCAAGCCCGCCTATTGCCGGGTTGCAGGACAACTGTGCAATGGTGTCGAGGTTCATGGCAAAAAGGCATGTCGAAAGCCCCATCCGTGCAGAAGCAAGGGCTGCCTCACATCCTGCGTGGCCACCGCCTACAACTATGATGTCGTATTCAGATTCAGTATACATTTCAGTTGATTAAGGGCTTCCTCATTAAACATTATAATGCTTTCTCAACTCGCTTATCTTCCTATAACCCTCCGGACTCAGTTTTTTGAGGTCGCCTTCGGCTTCTTCGAGTCTTTCAGTCACTTTTGTCTTCAAATCTTCAGGGGTCTTCTCTGCTGCCAATAATCCAACATAGAGGGATGAGACGGCATAGAGGAAACTGATATTTTCCTGGTCCACTTCAAGCAGCCTCTGAAATACAAGCGTGGGAAACAGCGGGTTGTCTACAGCATATACAATGTCGTACATCTTGTCAATAATCAGGGATTCATTAATCATCACATCAACATCAACTACCGGCCTCCCCTTGTCATCGTTGTCAAGATATTCAAAAGACTTTGCTGCCTTGATAGTCTCTTCAAAACATTTCCTTTCACAGAAAAAGGCCGGGATGTTTATACAGAAAAGTCCGTGAACCATGTAAAAGAGTTTTCCATCCTGCCGCTCCTTTACTACCAGTATTTCCTTGCCACATTTGTCACAGTGTGTCACCAGATTCGTTGCCATACATGCTCCTTTTATAACAGAAATAAAGTCATACCCGGGCGGTGCTTAAGCACGGTCCCTACCTTGTTATGGTAATAACTGTTCGGCCGATATTGCAAGCCCGGCAAAAGAAGATGAATTTTCCGCTTGTCTCCAAAATAGAGATAAAGGCGTTAATAATCCCGTCCGTTTTCCTGCCGGCGGATTCTCCGGGTTTACCTCGTGTGTTGATTGGTGGTATACTAATTCTCATTTTTGGAGATATATCCGGATATAAACAGACTCTTAAAAGGAAGACATGGAAAGTGTGTTTAGAGGATTATTAGTGAGGCTTGTCTTGTGGTTACCTTCTTTCAGTGCCCCCAGGGTTTTATGTATTGTCTTTTGCCTGTCCCTGATCTTTTCTTCTGCTGTCCCAGCCCTTGCCTCCCAGGAAGGCCCGATAGTGAAAGTGATCGAGATCAAGGGCCTGAAGAGGGTAGATGAGGGCGCGATTCGCAAGAGACTTTCCCAGAAAGCAGGACAACCCCTTGCAGAAGAAGATATATCAAAGGATATAAAGAGCATCTATAAGATGGGTTACTTTGACGATGTAAGGGTGGAGGCCGAACCATTTGAGGGCGGCCTGAAGATAATATATATAGTTAAGGAAAAGCCAACTATTGTGAGAGTGGGGTTTCAGGGCAACAAGGAATATGATGACGATAAACTCAGGGAGCAAATAACCATTACTTCAGGTGCAATCGAGGATGCAACTCTTATCCGGGATAATGTTCATAGACTGAGGGCGTTTTATGAAGGTGAAGGATATTGGCTTGTCGGTATTGTGCCTGTTGTCAGACAGATTACAGAAAATGAGGTTTCTCTGACCTTCCTGATCAAAGAGGGCAAAAAGGTAAAAATAAAGGAGATCAGGATAGAGGGGAACCAGGCATTATCCGATCGTGAGATTAAAAAGGTTATGAAGACAAAGAGCTGGGGGCTCCTGTCATTCATTACATCTTCAGGGTACTATAAAGAATCCGGGATGAAGGCGGATATAGAACGGATCAGGGATCTCTATTATGACAATGGTTATCTTAATGTTGTTGTATCCGGTCCTGAAACAAGGCTTACTCCGGACAGGACGGGGATGATAGTCAGTCTTACTATCTCCGAAGGGCCTCAATACAGGATTTCAACCATCAGGTTCGTGGGTAATAAGGCTTATGACGATAAACCCCTGGAGGGACTGCTGCCGCTCAGGGAAGGAGAGGTCTTCAGCAGGAAGAAACTGAGGGAAGGGATCAGGAAGATCACTGACTTTTATTCTGAGAAGGGCTATGCCCTTGCCTCTGCGGAGCCGGACATTGTGCCTGATGAGAAGACTCATAAGGTCTCTGTAATCATGAATATTGATGAAGGTGACATCTTCAGGGTCGGCAGGATAGAGATTTCGGGAAACTCCAGGACAAAGGATAAGGTTATAAGGAGGGAAATGAGGCTGGACGAGGGTGAAATCTTCAACAGCAAACTGCTCAGGCGGAGTTATGAACGGATAAACAATCTGAACTTCTTTGAAACAGTAGAACTCGTGCCCAAGCCGGAGGTTGAAAAGAAGGTAATCGATATTGATATAAAGGTAAAAGAGAAAGCAACCGGTTTTTTGAGTATTGGCGGGGGGTACAGCACCGTAGACAGGCTTGTGGCCATGTTGGACCTTACACAGGGAAATCTGTTTGGCACGGGCAGGTATATAAAATTGAAGGGAGAGTTTGGCGGGCGCTCAACCTTTTATGAAGTTTCATACAAGGACCCGTGGTTTCTCGACAAACCGGTTTCTCTAACCCTGAGTGCTTACAATACCGAAAGAGACTATATCGGATATAACAAGAAAGCAACCGGCGCGTCGGTCGGGTTTGGCAAGAGGTTTAATGATTACTGGAGCTCAAGCCTTGGGTACAGGTATGAGCGTGTAACAATATTCGATGTGTTGGAGGATGCATCCAATATTATAAGGGAACAGATCGGTACCAACATTACAAGCAGTGTAACTCCTGCTGTAGTCAGGGATTCAAGGGACAACTATCTTGACCCGTCAAGTGGTTCAAGGAACTCCCTTTTTGTGACTTATTCGGGACTTGGGGGTGATAACTACTTTGTTAAAGGTCTTTTTGATTCAAGGTGGTTCTTCCCGTTTGGGAGGACAACGGTCTCGCTCAGGGGAAGGGTAGGTTATGCCAGCGGTCTCTTTGATAGAAAACTTCCCCTTTATGATCGGTTTTACGTGGGGGGGATGTACACCATCAGGGGACTTGACTTTGGAGAGGGTGGACCAAGGGACGAAAATGGCGATGTTATAGGAGGCACAAAGGAGTTATTATTTAATGCCGAGTATATCGTTCCCTTGCTGGATGAGATCAAGCTTAAGGGTGTTGTTTTTTTTGACCTCGGACGGGCCTATGGAAGCTCCGAGACCTTTGGGAGTGATCTGAGATATACAACAGGTGCCGGTATCAGGTGGGTTTCACCTATAGGTCCTATCAGGATAGAATATGGATATAACCTTGACAGGAGAGATGATGAGAGTACCGGCAGGATAGAGTTTGCCTTCGGGAGTTTCTTTTGATGGACGTTTGCTGAATGTCATTATGACTATACATAGAAAGGAGGATAGAGTTTAAATGAAAAGAGTGGGGATTCTATTGATTTTAGGATTGCTTTTCAGCAGTCTTGCTTATGGGGCGGATTTGAAGATCGGGTATGTGAATCTTCAGAAGGCATTAAACGAGTCTGAAGGAGGCAGGAAGGCAAAGGCCGACCTTGATGAAATAATCAAGGCCAGGCAGGTGGTCATAGACAAGAAGGGTAAGGAGCTTGAGAAACTGAAGGAGGAGCTGAATAAACAGTCAGCCCTGCTTTCAGAGGATGCAAAGAAGGCCAGGCAGGAAGACCTTGACAGGAAGATGAGGGATTTTCAGCGGTTTGTTCAGGATGCACAGGCAGAAGTCAAGAAGCGGGAATCCGAATTCACTAAGGAGCTTTTGAAGGATTTGAGGAAGATTATAGCAGCGATCGGCAAGGAAGAGCATTATACTTTGATACTTGAAAAAGTGGAGGGTTTTGTCCTTTATGCCGACAAGTCTATTGACCTTACTGAGACGGTTGTCAGGAAATACAATGAAAAGATGAAGGATGGGAAGTGAGACTCAGAGAGCTGGCGGCTAAAATTGATGCAAAGCCTCTTTCAGATGCCGATATTGAGATAAAGGGGGTCGGGGGCATAGATTCTGTAACAGAAGGATATTTAACTTTTATTGCGAGCAGGAAGTTGATTCCCCAACTCAGGGCTTCAGCTGCTGCAGCGGTCATTGTCAAAGAGCCAATCACTGAGATTGATATTCCGCAGATTGCTGCTGAAAATCCACTTCTTGCCTTTGCCAGGGCACTGGAAGTCTTTTATGTGCAGCCTCACAGGTCTGAAGGTGTGATGTCAGGTGCCGCTGTTGCTGATTCCGTCAGACTTGGCAGGGATGTAACGGTTTATCCGATGAGCTTTCTTTCTGAAGGGGTTACCGTTGGAGACAGGACCGTGGTATATCCCGGGGTCTTCGTAGGGAAGGGGTCTTCCATAGGAAAGGACTGTATTATCCACCCAAACGTTACCATCCGCGAAGGGGTGACGATTGGCTCACGAGTAATAATACATTCAGGGACTGTAATAGGTTCTGATGGTTTCGGCTATGTCTTCTCAGATGAGAGGCATTACAAGATTCCCCAGGTCGGTGGGGTGATTATTGAGGATGAGGTGGAGATTGGCGCCTCTGTTACCATAGACAGGGCAACCACCGGTAATACAATGATCGGAGAAGGCACGAAGATAGATAATCTGGTGCAGATAGGACATAACGTAAGCATAGGCAAACATTGTATTATAGTGGCACAGGTTGGTATTGGCGGGAGCACGGAGGTAGGGAATTATGTGACTCTTGCCGGACAGGTAGGTGTTTCAGATCATGTGCAGATAGAGGACGGTTGTATAGTAGGAGCAAAGTCAGGGGTAGTCGGCAGACTTCAGAAAGGTGTTTATTCCGGTATCCCCGTAATGCCGCATTTCAAGTGGCTCAAGGTAAGGGCCCTGTATGAGAGACTTCCTGAATTACAGAAAAAAATCAGAGAGATTGAAAAGAAAGTAGGTAGTGCAGAGAAAGGAGGTAGGGATGATTGATGTTAAAGAGATTATGAAGGCCCTGCCCCACAGATATCCCTTTCTGATGCTTGACAGGGTTACAGAGGTTGAGGATGGAAAGCGGGCTGTGGGAATCAAGAATCTCACCATGAATGAGGCATTCTTTCAGGGTCATTTCCCCGGAAATCCAATAATGCCCGGAGTGCTTATTGTCGAGGCCCTGGCACAATTGTCAGGAGTTCTTGCCTATAAGTCAGGCGCTGCAGGCAAGACCACTTATTTTTTGAGTATAGAGAAAGCCAAGTTCAGGAAACCCGTGGTGCCGGGGGATCAGCTGAGGTTAGAGGTTAATGTTCTGCGAGGGCGTGGGACGATCTGGAGATTTTCAGGCACTGCCCACGTAGGAGACAAGCTTGTAGCAGAGGCGGAGTTTACAGCTATGGTTACCGACAGGGAGCTGTAGGGATTTGAT
>CAZXDE010000003.1:0-17429 GCA_964639515.1 uncultured Thermodesulfovibrio sp. | reverse complement strand
AATGTAAAGATAAAGAAAGGTACGAGACTGATGAATAATGTTGTAGTTGAGGGTGATGCCGAGATCGGTGAATCCTGTACCGTTTATCCCTTTACAAGTATCGGTCTTGCGCCTCAGGACCTTAAATATAATAACGAGCCTACAGGCGTAAGGATTGGTAATCGAAATATCATTCGTGAGTATATCTCAATCCATCGTGGTTCAGTGGGAGGCGATGGATATACAGTGATTGGTGATGACAATTTCCTGATGGCATATATCCATATAGCACATGACTGCAAGGTTGGAAACAAGACCGTAATGGCAAATGCAGTCACCCTTGCAGGACATGTAAAGATAGAGGATTTTGCCGTAATAGGAGGAATTGTGGCAATACACCAGTTTAACAGGATTGGTGCATATGCAATGGTGGGCGGATTCAGTGGTGTGACTCAGGACGTTCCTCCCTATACGGTTTCATCTGCCCTGGGTTCAAAGTTAAGGCTTTATGGGCTTAATATGGTCGGACTCAAGAGATATGGGTTTTCTGCGGAGACGCTTTCAGAGTTGAAAAGGGCTTATCATATCCTCTTCAGGGAGGGCCTGACCCTCAAGGATGCTATAAAAAAAGTGCAGGAAGAACTCCCCTATACTGAAGAGATAGCCCATCTTATTGGGTTTATTAATGAGAACAGGAGGGGTATCTGCAGGCCCGGCAAAAAGTCTCCGGAGAGAAATAAGGCCGAATAATCCGCAGATTTCGCAGATGGCCCGGATTTTCAGAATCCCGAATCAGGTTCGGGAAATCTGATAAAATCAACAGATTAAGAGATGCAGTCTATTCGCCTTGCCGGGCCTGAAACGGATTCAGGGTACTAACCCTGTAAAAATCTATAATTTGAGTAAAGGCTCATGATTTTTCTTTTTAAAATAAAATGAAAAAAATCGGTATTGTATCCGGAAAAGGTGAACTTCCCTGTCTCCTTGCTATGGAGGCAAGGAGACAGGGTTATTATGTAGTAATGATAGCCCTTGACCCTATTGCCGGCCCTATGAACGGGTGTGCAGATGAGGTGAAGAGAATCAATGTGGGCAGGCTCGGTGAGATAATAAAGACATTGAAGGCCTCAGGTATTCAGGAGGCAATAATGGCAGGAAAGGTCTCGAAGAGTCTCATTTACCAGGGCAAAATTACGCCTGATATGAGGGCGGTAAAGCTGCTCTTCACCCTGAAGGACAGAAAGGACGATACCATTCTTCAGGCTATCACTGACGAGATAGAGTCAGAGGGGATAAGAATGATGAGGACAACGGACTTTGCCGGTGATATGCTTATGCCTGCCGGGCTTCTCACCCAGCGCAGAACCACTACGGCAGAGGATAAGGATATAGCGTTTGGTCTTGGCATTGCAAAAGAGATAGGCAGGGTTGATATAGGCCAGACTGTTGTGGTTAAAGGCAGGGCTGTAATGGCGGTAGAGGCTATAGAGGGGACCGATGAGGCAATCCGCAGGGGGGGAAGGCTTGCTGGAGATGGAGCGGTAGTTGTGAAGGTGAGTAAGCCCCAGCAGGATATGCGATACGATGTCCCTGTAGTTGGTCTTGATACCTTAAGGGTAATGATTGAGGTGAGGGCATCCGTTCTTGCTATTGAGGCAGGGAAAGCCCTTATTATTCAACGTCAGGAGATGATTTCCACGGCAAATGAGGCCGGGATTTCAATCATAGGAGTTTGAGGGCTTTTAAAATCATTGAAGGAAGGTCCTACGGTTTTTAGTAAATTTCCCCTGCAATCTTCGTAAAAAACTGTTATAATATCAAGGGGATTTCCTTGCTTTTTAGTATCAAGAGTCTTGTTGAATAGTATCCACTTCAACCGGGGGGACAATAGTGATGAAATATCTGAATAGATTGCTCCCGCTTTTAGTCCTTCTCTTTACAGCGTTATTACTCATGCTGCTCTGTTATTCAGGAAAAAAACATAATGATGAGATGCTGAAAAGGCATGTCCTTTCATTGTTGGAGGGCTCAAGGGTAAGGCTTACCGAGAGCATCAAGACAAGGGTTCTTGCTATTGAGGCACTTTCAGAACACCTGCAGGGTCATATCTGGAAGGGAGACCCGATTGAAGAGATGAAAGAGATGTTTATCATGATCTCCGACCCTATATATAGAACATTTAAAGGGTTTCAGTCCATTAACTGGGTTAACAGGGATGGAGCTATCGAGTGGACGTATCCCCTGAAAAGTGAAGAGCTTGTGAAGGCCATGGCCGGTGTCTATTCACAGGAAGCTATGTTGAAGGCTGAGAAGTACCGTTCATTCAGTATTACCCCGGTTATAAAAACAGCCGGTAATAAGCCTGTAGTGGCAGTTTATTACCCGGTTGTGGACAGAAAGGGTGAAATAAGGGGATATGTAGATGGTGTATTTGAGATAAATTCCCTTATTGAGGCTTCTGTTACAAACAGGCTTGATGTTGATTTCATGGTGATGCAGGATGGGAAAGTCCTGTTTCCATCGCGAAGTGAAACAGTTGAAGGCAGGTGGCCCGGAAATCACAATAGCTCTCTTATTAATAGTAGCATGGCGGAAGATGTTGTTGGTATTTCGGGTCTGTCCCTGACCCTCCGGATGTGGCCGACAGAGAGGCTGATAAGACTTTACCGGGTTACACACAGGTCGCAGTGGCCCATCTTGATAGGGCTGCCTTTTATGGCGCTCGCACTCTCCTATGCTGTTTATATACTCCAGAGACATTACGTTGAACTCAAGACAAAAGACCGGGCGCTTCGTGAGTCCGAGATAAAATTCCGTTCCCTTGTTGAACATTCCCTTGCAGGGGTATATCTGATCCAGGATGGTTTTTTCAGGTATGTTAATCCGAGGTTCTGTGAAGTCTTTGGTTATAATTCTCCGGAGGAGATCATTGATAAGAAGGGACCATTGGACCTTACCCGTTCGTCTGACTGGCCGGTGGTTGAGGAAAACCCCGGAAGGAGGTATGAAGGAGAGGTTGAGTCAATAAACTATGTCCTTAAGGCAGTAAAAGCCAACGGTGAGGTTTTTGACATTGAGGTATATGGGGCAAATACCCTCTTCAACGGCAGGCCCGCAGTTATAGGTATGCTTCTTGATATAGCGGAGAAGAAGAGGCTTGAGGAGCAGTTGAGACAGTCGCAGAGGCTTGAATCGATAGGCTTGCTGGCAGGTGGCATTGCCCATGACTTCAATAATATCCTGATGGCTATAACAGGATATGCCTCCCTCCTGAATATGAAGCTGGAGGACGGAGTACTCAGGAACCATGTAGATCAGATACTGAAGGCTTCCGACAGGGCGGCAAACCTGACGCATGGCCTCCTTGCCTTCAGCCGCAGACAGTTGCTCCAGCCACAGCCGGTCTATTTCGGGAAGATAATAAGGGATTTCGAGAAGATTTTAAGGCGTGTTATCCCTGAAAATATAGAGTTTGTTATAGATATCAAGGATACAAGGGCTGTAATGGTAGATCAGGGTCAGATAGAGCAGGTGATAATAAACCTTGCCACAAATGCCAGGGATGCCATGTCAGAGGGTGGGAAACTCATTATTGAGACCTTTGAGGTTGCCTTTGATGAGGCTTATCTTGAAAGACATTCATGGGTCAACAAGGGTGGCGACTTTGTCTGTCTTTCCATCAGTGACACGGGTGAAGGGATGCTGCCGGATGTAAAAGAGCATATTTTTGAGCCTTTTTTTACCACAAAGGGGGTAGGCAAAGGTACCGGCTTAGGCCTTTCGACAGTTTACGGTATCATCAAACAACATAATGGTTTTATCCATGTTTACTCAGAGAAGGGCAGGGGTACAACTTTTAAGGTATACCTTCCTGTAACAGAGTCGGAGCCGGTATATATAAGCCATCCATCAGAGTCTCCCATAAGTGGTGGTTCAGAGACAATACTCCTGGCTGAGGATGAGAATAATGTGAGGGAGACGATTAAGGAGGCGCTGGAGGAGTATGGTTACACCGTGTTTGTTGCAAGGAACGGTGAGGATGCAATGACCCTCCTGAATGAGAAATCCGGAGAGTTTGACCTTATGATACTTGATGTTGTTATGCCGAAAGAAGGCGGAAAGGAAGTGTATGAAAAGGCAAAGGGGCTTGGTTTCAGGGGAGAAGTAATTTTTATAAGTGGGTACACGATAAATACCATACAAAACTTTATCATTGAAGAGGATATCAATTTTCTTACAAAACCCTTCAGACCTGTTACACTCGTGAGAAAGGTGAGAGAGGTACTGGATAGCAGTGAAAAAGAATAATGAATATTCAATCCTGGTAGTTGATGATGATGAAGCAGTGAGGGATGTGCTTGTCATGTTGCTCAGTGATGTCGGCTATAGAGTCAGCGATACGGGCAGTCCTCAGGAGGCGCTTAAACTGCTCTCTGAGAGGTCTTTCGACCTTGTCCTATCAGATATTATCATGCCGGAGATGGATGGCCTGACACTCCTGAGAGAGATTCATTCCAAGGTCCCTGATCTTCCGGTTATACTGCTGACAGCCTATCCTGATCTCGATCTTTCTATTGAGGCTTTAAAATACGGAGCCCATGATTTTATAATCAAACCCTTTAATCTGGAGTACCTGCTCCATGCAGTAAAAAAGGCTTTGAATTATTGTGAAGGTTTGAGGCTTCAAAAGGAGTACAATAAAAGGCTGGAGAATACGGTAGTTGAAAGGACAGCGGAACTTCGGGAAGCCCTCCAGATGGTAAAGGCTGCGAGCAAGGAGATAATAGAGCGGCTCACCGTAGCGGCTGAATACAGGGATGAAGATACCGCAAGTCATATCCGGAGGATAAGCCTTTATTCAAAACTTATTGCAGAGGAACTCAAAATGCCCGCGGATTTTATTGAAAATATAACATACTCAAGTCCCATGCATGATGTTGGAAAGATAGGCATACCGGACGGAATACTCCTTAAGCCCGGCAGGCTTACAGCAGAGGAGTTTGATGTTGCAAGGGTTCATTCCAAAATAGGGTATGAGATTTTAAAAGGTTCCTCCTATCCGGTCATACAGATGGGCGCATCGATTGCATTGACCCACCATGAGAGATGGGACGGAACGGGTTATCCAAAGGGACTCAGAGGAGAAGAAATTCCTGTTGAGGGCAGGATCGTGATGCTCGTTGACCAATATGATGCTTTAAGGTCCACAAGACCGTACAAGCGGGGATTCCGTCATGAGGATACTTACGAGATTATTACCGTGGGGGACGGACGAACAATGCCGGGGCATTTCGATTCGTCAATGCTCGCTCTCTTCTTAAGAATACATAATGAGTTTAAAAAGATTTTTGATAAAAACATATAGTCCTGATCAGCGTTGTGCAATCCTTTCCTTATCGCCCTCTTGTAGTAACTCAGCCCTGAGACTCTCCACACGATTCCGGAAATTGCTCATGAGTCCGGCGGGAACGGTACGATTCCTTGGCAGCTTGATCTTCAGTGGGTTGAGGAATTTACCATAACGCTTTATGCTGTAATGCAGATGCGGGCCGGTTGAAAGCCCTGTACTGCCGACATAAGCTATAATGTCGCCCTGACTGACCTTCCTGCCCTTTCTTGTTCCCTTCTTTATCCTTGAGAGGTGTCCGTAATATGTCTCATACCCATTGGGATGTTTTATTATTACGAGATTGCCGTATCCACCATTCCAGCCGGCAAACTTGACGGTACCGTTACCTGCGGCTGAGACCGGTGTCCCCCGGGGCGCTGCATAGTCAATTCCACGGTGGGCCCTGTAGGTTTTCAGTATAGGATGTTTTCTCCTGTAAGTAAATCCGGAACTTATGTATCTGAACCTGAGAGGAGCCCTCATGAGGGCCTTTTTGAGAGAACTCCCTTTACCGTCATAGTAGCCGGTCCTTCCGTTTACCTTAAACCCGTAAGCCTCATAGGTCTTTCCATTATTTGTAAATTCTGCGGCAAGTATTTTGCCGTATCCCTTGAAGACGCCATTGAGCCACAGCTCTTCTACAAGCAGCCTGTAACTGTCGCCCTGTCTCAATTCAGTAACAAAATCAATGCTGGATTCAAATATCTCGGCCATGTCAAAGGCAATTCGCACGTGTTCTCTGTCGTTGCCGATGGAATTGATGAGGTTGTCTTTTATGCTCCCTGTAATAACTGATTGACGCCTGTCGTAGGTAACCCTGACCTTTTCTGCCGTGAAGCCTTTGGGGCCTTTTATTACCTTCAGGTAATGAGAATCGTCTATTGAATATCTGAAGTTCTTTATCTCTTCCCTCTCAGACCCGTCCGGCCTTAGAGTGCTTATCACATAGGAGCGGTTAGGTTTTACCCTTATGAGATTATAGACTTTCCTTGATGCCCTGGTAAGTTTGTAGAGCGTCTGCATGTCAAGCTCATGCCTTTTAAAGATTTCAGAGAGCGTTTCCCCTTTTTTTATAATTCCCGTTATTTCTGTGATTTCAGGGAAAGGCAGTGCTACAGGATGTCCCGGGAAGTCAGCCGGGGTTTCTCTTCCAAACAGGCTGTTGAGATAAAAGGCAAGAAAAAAAATCAGTACAAGTAATAAACCCGACAGTGCTTTCTTCATGATGATATTATATTATGTTGGGGCACTTATTGCCAAGTAAAATTGTTATTCCCCAGGATGGCAATAGAGACGGATACAGAGTTTTCACTCATTCTCGTCCCGGCATCCAGCCGGGGCTCCGAGGGAATTATCACGGCTCACCATCCGGATGAGCCATATGTGATAATTAAATCCGTTCAAACTCGGTATCCGTCTCTATTGCCAAAAGTTGACGGGTTTTCTGTCGGCGATCCTGGGAAAGTTAGGAAAGATTGAAAAGTTGATGATAAAAATGGTTATACTTTATGTGTGAAGTGGAAAACAGTATACAGGATAACCTTTTTCCTCTGGGTCGGAATTGTTGGTGTTTTATCCGTTATACCTTCTCCGGAAAAGGTGGTTGCGGTGCCGGATAAATTCGCCCATTTTGTTGCCTATTTCATAACTGCATCGTTATGTTATTGTGCCTTTAAGAGGGAGAAACTATCTTTTCTTATCTTTTTGGGTATTGCAGTCTTTCTTTACGGTATAGCAATAGAGGTTGTCCAGTACTTTCTGCCGTACAGGGATTTCAGTATAGGTGATATAATTGCCAATGCCTCCGGTATAGGCACCTTCTTTGTTATCTGGGGAGTTTATTCCAGGACCGTAAGACAAAAGAGGGGAAGGCTGAAGTAACTATTTATCATGTCGGATCATATTGTCGAATCTATCAGTAGTGTATACAAGAGAATCTCACATGTTGCGATGAGGGCGGGAAGAGACCCCCTGGAGGTGAAGCTTGTTGCAGTCACCAAGACAGTCCCTCCCGAGGCCATAAGAGAGGCTGTGGATGCCGGGGTAAGACTTCTTGGCGAAAACAGGGTGCAGGAGGCAAAGGAGAAGATTGCAGTCCTGAATGGAGTCTTGCCTGATGCGGTCTCGTGGCACATGATTGGAAAGCTCCAGAGCAACAAGGCAAAGCTTGCAGTTCAACTCTTTGATATGATACAGTCAGTGGATTCAGTTGATTTAGCTAAAAGGATAGACCGTTATGCATCGGAGGCCGGGAAGGTCCAGAGAGTCCTTTTACAGGTAAAGCTTGCTGGTGGGGAAACAAGGTTGGGGATAAATCCGGAGGGGCTCACTGTCATCCTTGAAGAGATCGGGAAATTGAATAATCTTGTGGTTGAGGGATTGATGACCATACCGCCGTTTCCTGAAACACCTGAGGACGTCAGGCCCTATTTCAGGAGACTCAGGGAGATAAGGGATGGGGCTGAAACGAAAGGGTTTAAACTTCCTGAACTCTCCATGGGAATGTCCGGTGATTTTGAGGTGGCTGTGGAGGAAGGAGCTACCATGGTAAGGGTCGGGTCCGCGATTTTTGGAAGGAGGTTATATCTGTGACAGGGTTTATCGGTGGCGGTAACATGGCTGAGGCGATAATAAACGGACTCCTTGGTGCATCCGGAGACAGGATAGTAGTATCAGATAAAAGTGAGGAGAGACTGGATTATCTGAAGAAGAAATACCGTGTAAAGACTACTACTGATAACAGGGAAGTGCTGTCGGAGTCGGATGTTATTATCCTTGCAGTAAAGCCCGTGGATATCGGAGATGTTACTGCCGAAATAAAGGATTTGGTTACTGACAGACACCTCTTTGTCTCGATTGCCGCAGGAGTAAAACTCGAATATCTTTCCGGGAGGCTCAATATTAAAAGACTCATCAGGGTGATGCCTAATGCCCCTGCCTTTGTGGGAGAGGGGATGAGCGTAGTCTCTCCCCTGGAGGGGATAAAGAAGAAGGATTTAAAGACGGTTGTAGATATATTCAGGACCGTAGGCGAGGTGCTGGTGCTGGGTGAAGACAAGATGGATGCGGTAACGGCCCTTAGCGGGAGCGGCCCTGCTTTTTTTGCGTATTTTGTTGAATCAATGGCAGAGGCCGGTGTGAGAATGGGCCTTAGCGCTTCTGACGCCCTTGTCCTTACCCTGCAGACCGCTTCAGGAACAATAAAGATGCTGAGGGAGGGGCAGACGCCTGCAGAATTAAAGCAGATGGTGACTTCTCCGGGCGGAACCACTGCCGAGGGTCTTTACATACTTGAAAGAAACTCTCTGAAGGCTGCCGTAAAAGAGGCTGTTGAGGCTGCTGCAAGGCGGGCAGAAGAGTTAAGCAGGAGACAGTAGAATGTTTATCCTTGGTAATCTGTTTATAGCAGTGGGTAATATCCTTGATATTCTGCTGAGTATCTATATGTGGGTGATTATTATTGCTGCCCTCATAACCTGGGTTAATCCCGATCCGTACAACCCGGTTGTCAGATTCCTCTACAGGGCGACGGAACCGGTCTTAAGCCCCATAAGGCGGAGGCTCGGGGTATACGGCGGGATGGATTTGTCCCCCGTGATAGTGATACTCGGGATTGTTTTTGCCAGATATTTTATTGTAAGGAGTCTGATTGAAATTGGTTATAGACTGAAAGGAGGCATGTTATGAGAATTACACCCCTTGATATTCAGCAGAAACAGTTTCCCGTTAAGTTCAGGGGATTTGATGTTGAGGAGGTTTATGCCTTTTTAGAGGTGATCCGTGAGGAAATGGAAGACCTTTTGAGGGAGAACGCCTCATTGAAGGAGCATCACCACAGGTCAGAGGCCCAGTTGCAGGAGTTCAGGGATATGGAGAACACCCTCCGGGAGACACTTATGACTGCCCAGCAGATGGTGGAGGATTATAAGACAAACGCGAGGAAAGAGGCCGAGTTGATATTAAGGGAGGCTGAACTCAAGGCGGATTCCCTTATAAGGGAGGCCCAGGACAGGGTTGTAAAGATACACGAGGATATTGTGGACCTGAAAGGTATAAGGAGGCATTTCAAGGAAGAGCTTAAGAGATTGATAGAGAGCCACGTCAGGATGCTTGAGTTTGATGAGCTAAGAGAGTCGGAGGAAGACAGTACTACGGGGTTGTTAGAGAGTGAAATACAGGGCGATTAAGGGAGTTCAGGATATACTGCCTCCTGATGTCTATCTCTGGCAGGAAGTTGAGGCCACAGCACGTCAGGTCTTTGCCCCTTTCGGCTACAGGGAGATAAGGACCCCGGTTATGGAGTTTACAGAGGTTTTTACCAGAAGCATCGGGGAGACAACGGATATTGTGGAGAAGGAGATGTATACCTTCAATGACAGGGCCGGCAGGAGTATAACACTCAGACCTGAAGGCACTGCTCCAGTGGTGAGGGCCTATGTTGAGAACCATCTTTATAGTCTCCCGGCTCCTCAAAAATACTATTATATCGGTCCCATGTTCAGGTATGAAAGACCTCAGAAGGGGAGGTTCAGACAGTTTCATCAGATAGGGGTTGAGGCCTTTGGTGAAGAAGACCCGCGAATGGATGCCGAGGTGCTTGATATGCTGAGGTGTTTTCTTGAGAGGGTAGGGGTAGATACCCTCAGGTTTGAGGTTAATTCCATTGGCTGTGACGAGTGCCGTCCCATCTATAGAAGGGCTCTGGTAGATTTTTTGACCGGACAGATGGATTCCCTTTGTTCAGATTGCAGGAGGAGATATGAGGTTAATCCCCTCAGGGTGCTTGACTGCAAGGTAACGGGATGTGAGGAGATAAAGAAGAAGGCCCCCGGAATAACGGATTATCTCTGTTTGGGGTGCAGGGGGCATTTTGATGCCCTTCTGGGATACCTTGAGTTGCTTAAAATCCCTTTCAGTGTTAATCCGGCAATGGTTCGGGGACTGGATTACTATACAAGAACAACTTTTGAAGTCACCTCCGAATCCCTGGGCGCACAGAATACTGTGGCAGCAGGCGGCAGATACGACAAGCTGATCGAGGAGTTTGGCGGCCCGGCCGTTCCGGGGATTGGCTTTGCCATAGGCATGGAACGTCTTACCGCTCTTATCAAGGACCGTCACGGCATTGTGGAACCGGTCCCTGCAGTCTATTTTGCAGCGATTGGGGCCGAGGCTGAGAACGCTGTGTATAAACTTGCCTCCGAGATGAGGACCAAGGGAATCCGGGTGGAGCTGGATTACTCAGGGGCATCCATGAAGAGCCGGTTCAGAAAGGCTGACAGGCTTAAGGCGACATATGTCTTTATACTCGGAGAGGATGAATTATCAAGGGGGACTGTAGGCTACAAAAGACTTTCGGATGGAGAGCAGGGAGAGATAAATAAAGATGATGTCATGCAGTTTTTTGGATAGAGGTGATCGTGAAAGGGACATGGGTACAGAGTTTTCACTCATTCTCGACAGACATCCTGTCTGTCTCCGAGGAAATTATCACGCTTCACCATCCGGGTGAGGCATATGTGATAATTAAAGCCGTTCAAACTCGGCACCCATGTCCCTTTCCGGAAGTTGACAGGTTTTCTGTCGGCAATTTAAGGGAACGTGGTGAATAGGATATGAATATTCAGAGCATGACGGGATTTGGACAGGCTGAAGAGAAGGGGGTGAGGGTGGAGGTCCGTTCAGTGAACCACAGGTACCTGGATCCCCGTTTCAGGATTCCTGTCTTTATTAATCCTTACGAAATAACCCTCAGGAATATGATAAAAGAACGGTTTGCGAGAGGGAGGTTTGATGTCACCATTGCCCTTACAGACAAGGCGGATGTAAAGCTCAGTATCAACCGGGGGCTTGCCGCGAATCTGTTTCAGGCCCTGCTGGGATTGCAGGAAGACCTGGGTCTGAAAGAAGGGCCATCCCTTGACCACCTCTTCTGGTTCAGGGATATCCTTTTCAGTGAGGAGCCCGGATACAACCCTGAAGACCTCATTTGTGTCTTTGAGACTGCCCTTGACAGGATTGCCGGGATGAGGCAAAGAGAAGGTGAGCACCTGGTTGAGGATATCCTGATAATGGTTGAGGCCCTGAAGGAGCACCTTGATGCAGTCAGGGCAGAAGTTGAAGGCGCGCTTGAAAAGACCTGTGAACGGATAAGGGCGCGCATATCAGAGCTCGTAAAGGAGACAGCTATAGATGATACAAGGCTGTTGCAGGAGGCAGCCTTCCTGGCTGAGAAGGCTGATATATCAGAGGAGATTACAAGGATTCAAAGCCATATCTCACAGATAAGAAAAATCATTTCAGAAGGTGGTACAATAGGCAGGAAACTCGATTTCCTGCTTCAGGAGCTTTTGAGAGAGATTAACACCATTGGTTCAAAGAGCAGTGAGTACAGGGTCTCGGACCTTGTTATACAGATGAAGACGGAGATTGAGAAGATAAAGGAGCAGGTTCAGAATTTACAGTAATAACGGACACCGGAGGAAAGATGAAAAGGGATACAATGGCAGTGCTTGTTAATATAGGATTTGGTAATATGGTTTCTTCATCGAGGGTCATAGCTATAGTGACACCGGGTTCTGCACCTATGAAACGGTTGAGGGACGAGGCAAAGAAAAGGGGAAAGCTTGTGGATGCAACAGAGGGCAGGAGAACACGCTCCATAATTGTGACGGACAGTGACCATGTGATACTGTCGGCCCTGCAGCCGGAAACCATAACGCAGAGATTTTTTGGTAAGGAATCCCAGACTGCTGAAAAAGATCCGGAGGAATGAAAGGTTCAATATTCATAGTCTCAGCCCCATCGGGAGCAGGAAAGACGACGCTTTGCAGGAGACTCACAGAGGTTGTGCCCCGGATAGTCCATTCCATATCCTATACCACAAGGCAGGCAAGAGAAGGAGAGGTGGATGGAAGGGACTATTTTTTTGTGGATGAAGACCGGTTTATGCATATGGTCGGAGCCGGAGAGTTTCTTGAATGGGCGGAGGTCCACGGGAATCTGTACGGGACATCAAGGGCAAAGCTCTTTGAAATGATCCAGGGTGGCACAGATGTCATCCTCGATATAGATATACAGGGGGCTGCTCAGATACGGCAGAAGGGTATTGATGGGACCTTTATCTTTGTCCTGCCCCCCTCTCTGGATATCCTCAGGAAGAGGTTGATATCCAGAAAGACAGACAGTGAGGAAGTGATTCTCAGGAGGCTTAAAAAGGCGAGGGAAGAGATAGGTGACTACAGGCTGTATGATTATGTTATAGTAAATGACGACCTTGGTGTTGCCCTTAAAGAGCTTGGCTCCGTGGTATTGTCCAAGCGGTTACATATCAGCCGTGTTGACCACGTCTGGATCAGGGATACTTTTGGGTTGGAAGCAGTTGGAATCAGGGTTTAATGCAGTATTGAATTATCTATTAATACGGAAGGAGAGGTGATTGGAATGGATATTATTTCCCTGCCTGTTGAGTATGACCGTGACAGGATTGACGGTAGGTTCAGGCTTGTAAATATTGCGGCACTGAGGGCAAAGGATCTTATCTTTGGCGGCAGTAAACCAAGGGTGCCTACAAAGTCAAAAAAGGTAACTACTATAGCCATTGAAGAGGCTGTTAAGGGTGCACTGGAGTTCATTACAGGTGAAGAGGCATTAAAGGCCAGGGAAGAGGCAAAGAAGATCGATTTCCACAGGCTGATTGAAGAAAAGAAACGCGAGGTTGAAACAGAAGACCTTTCGGAGCTTGAAAAGGACCTGAAGATTTATATTCACGAGAAAGAGACAGTGGAAGAATCCGGAAAACCGAATGAAGCCTTCGAGCCTGAAGAATAGACATGTCCTCCTTGCGGTTACCGGTGGTATTGCTGTTTATAAGGCCGCGGAGTTTGTAAGAAGATTAAGGTCGGAAAAAGCTGAAGTTACCGTTGTGATGACGGAATCTTCACAACGGTTTATTACCCCGCTTACTTTCGAGAGTCTCTCGGGTAACAAGGTTTACACGGATATCTTCTCGGTGCCCATGGCTCATATAAACCTGCCTGAAAGTGCCGACCTCTTTGTAATCGCCCCTGCTACGGCCAATATCATCGGGAAACTTGCTTCAGGAATAGCTGATGATATGGTTGCACTCTCCTTTCTTGCATTCCGGGGGCCTGTAATATTTGCTCCGGCAATGAACTGGAGGATGTATGAACACGCTGTGGTTCAAAGGAATATCAAAACCCTCAGGGATTTGGGATTCCATGAGGTAGAGCCTGAAGAGGGTGAACTTGCCTGTGGTGAATACGGCGTGGGCAGGATGGCAGAGGTCGGACGTATCCTTGAGGCTGTAAAGGGTTGTCTGACTAAAAAAGATCTTGCCGGACTTAAGGTGCTTGTGGTTGCAGGTCCGACAAGGGAATATATTGACCCCGTTCGTTTCATATCAAACCGTTCATCAGGCAAGATGGGATACGCCCTTGCCGGGGTGGCCTTAAGGCGGGGGGCTGATGTTACACTCGTAACCGGCCCGGCTTCTGTTGAACCACCTCCGGGTGCAACAGTGGTAAGGGTAGAGACATCAGGTGAGATGCTTGAGGCAGTGAAAAAGAATATCGGGGGTGTTGATATCCTGGTGATGGCCGCGGCAGTGGCTGATTTTGTGCCCGATGATTACTCTCCTGTCAAGCAGGAGAAGGGGGAAACCTTTACACTCAGGCTGAGACCGTCTCCGGATATAGTGAAGGCTGTATCAGGTATGAGGACGCGGCCTTTTATTGTAGGTTTTTCTGCCGAGACCGGCCCAAATATCGCGAAAGCAAGGAAAAAACTCAGGGAAAAGGGGATGGACTTTATTGTATTTAATGATGTAACCTTAGAAGGAGCGGGGTTTGACTCTGATACGAACAAGATCAGTATTATTGATGAAGGTGGTATTGCTGATTATCCCCTGATGAGCAAAGAGAATTGTGCAGAGATTATATATGACCATTATCTGAGACATTCGAAGTAGAACTGTGTATCATTGTTGTTGACATCATCCGTAATCAGGCAATATAATGGTTGTAATACTTGGGAACTAACGGGTTAGGATATTTTTTATGGCACTGGAAGATATCGAGAAATTAAAGACAAGGCTTGAGAAGGATCCCCATTCTAAACTCTTTGTTCCCCTTGCTGAAGAGTACCGTAAGGCAGGTATGTATGATGAAGCCATTGAAGTGCTTCTCAAGGAACTGCAGAAACAGCCGGCTTACACGACTGCAAGGGTATCTCTTGGGAAGATTTATCTTGAAAAAGGGCAGACAGAGAAGGCCAGGGGAGAGTTTGAAAAGGTCATTGCAGCAGTTCCTGATAACCTGTTTGCCCAGAAAAAACTTGCTGAAATCTATAACTCGATTGGAGATACTGAAAGGGCGGTCGTTTGCCTTCGAAAGGTACTTGAGATAAACCCCCGGGATGAGGAGGCAAAAGAGACCCTTGAAATATTGACTGATTCGGTTCAGA
Organism: uncultured Thermodesulfovibrio sp.; assembly: GCA_964639515.1. Lineage (GTDB taxonomy): Bacteria > Nitrospirota > Thermodesulfovibrionia > Thermodesulfovibrionales > JdFR-85 > BMS3Bbin07. The sequence goes on along the minus strand of CAZXDE010000003.1, from coordinate 2,578 downwards.
AATCACCGGAGGGGGATACGGAACAGGAGGTTGAATCAGTACCTGCAGAAATGTCCGCAGAGGGACAACCTTTTTGCCTTGATCTGGAACCTGTGGAGACAATTGAATTTCCTGATGTCGGAAGGTCGGAAGATATTTCTGAAAATATCGAGGTTGCCGAGACGATAGAGCCTGTTGATTTTGAAGAATACAAGCAGTTCGGTGAGCTTGTTGCTGAAGAGATACATGAGACGGCACGGAATGATTCACCCATGTTTGCCATGCCCGATGAAGTCAAGTCAGAGGAGCCCTTTGCCGGGATGGCAGACGATTCAGCTTTTAGTTTTGATGATATGCTGGAGGGGTTAACCGGTTCCTCAGGAAAATCTGCCCCATCAGATGTTGATGCACTCCTGATAAAGGCTGATGGATACATAGATGCAGGCCAGTATATGAAGGCTGTTGAGATATTTCAAGGTGTGCTGGATACAGACCCTGACAACAGCAAGGTAAGACAGAGGGTGGAAGAGTTAAAATATTATCTGAAAATGATAGGAAAGGATACAGGGTCTCTTGTCGGGCGGCTTGAAGGTTTCTGCGAGGGACTCAGGAACAGAGGGAATGAATTTTTCGGAAGTTCTTAAAGAGGTAACCGACAGGGTTGACGGGGCTGTAGCAGCAATGATACTTGCCTCGGACGGTATTCCTGTAGAGGAATATGTGGTAGAGAGGCTGCTTGATTTCAGCGTCCTTTCTGCTGAGGCCTCAGCCTTGATGAAGGATATTGAGACGGCATCTCAGGATCTGCAACTTGGGCAGGCCAGGGAATTTCTGCTTATAGCCGACGTCTGTGGAATTATCATGAGAAGGATCACAGAGGACTATTATCTTGCCCTTGTTGTGAAGCCTGAGGGTAATTACGGTAAGGCAAGATATGTGCTGAGAATGACAGTGCCACAGATAGAGAAGGAGTTTTAGTTTTAGCCGTATCTCACACCCAGGGCTTTACCTTGTTTGCTTCCGAATAAAGCCAAAACCTGATTTAAGAGCATAAATTCTTTTTAAAAATCCGCAGCTAATTTTTAAGTGCCTTTTACATGGACAGGATAGAAAGTATAAGGGAAAGAGTTTCAAGAAAACGTCTGAAGGCATTTCTGATAAGTAACATTATAAATATTCGTTATCTTACAGGTTTTCGGGGTTCTTCAGCATTACTGCTCATCACAAAAAAAGACGCATTCTTCTTTACGGACTTCAGATACAGGGAGCAAGCGGTCAGGGAGGTAAGGGGATGCGAAATTATCGTGCCGGCCGGGGCATTGCAGCGCCGGATAACGAAGACCCTCAAGTCCCTCCGAAAGTCTTCCCTTGCTTTTGAATTTACCGCCCCCTACAGCCTGTATCATGACCTTAAACGGGGCTTTGCGCTCAGACCCGTGAAGGAGATGGTCGAGTCACTCAGGATAAAGAAGGGGAAAGAGGAAGTCAGGCTGATTAAGAAAGCAGTAAAACGGGCTGAAGAGGCATTTGTTGAGATAAGACCAGCAATAAAAAAAGGTGTGACGGAGAGGGCGATTGCGCTCAGACTTGAAGAGTCGCTCAGGAGGAGGGGCTGTCAGCGCATACCTTTTGATATAATAGTGGCCTCAGGAGAAAATGCCGCCCTTCCGCATGCCTCGGTGTCGGATAGAAGGCTTAAGGCAGGAGACCTCGTGGTTATTGACTGGGGTGGAGAGGCAGGGGGGTACTTTTCCGATATGACGAGGACCCTTCTGATAAAAGGTTCCGACATTGAGGGGAAGCTAAAGATGTATAATACAGTGTTGAAGGCCAACCGTTCTGCAATAAGGACTGCCGTTTCAGGAGTAAGTGCGAGGGACGTGGACAGGGCCGCGAGGGATTTGATTAAAGAAGCGGGTTTTGGAGATTTTTTCGGCCATGGTACCGGGCATGGTGTTGGGCTTGATATCCATGAGTCTCCTCGTATATCATTGATAAGCAAGGATATCCTTGAGCAGGGCATGGTTTTTACCATTGAGCCCGGCATTTATATACCGGGTATGGGCGGGGTGAGAATAGAGGATATGGTTTATATTGATGAGAAGGGTTTAAGTGTTTTGACCCGTCTGCCGAAGAGGCTTGAGATTATATAGATTCTGTTTAAAAAGTTGAATTAACTGTTACGTAAATTTTAATAATGGAGGAAGTTGATGATTTCAACAAGTGATTTCAAGCGGGGCACAAAGATAGAATTCAGGGGAGAGCCTTATGAGATACTGGACTTTCAGCATGTGAAGATGGGCAGGGGCAGTGCCTTTGTAAGGACGAAGATGAAGGGTCTCAGAACAGGCAAAATAATTGAGGAGACATTCTCCTCCGGGGACAAGGTGCCAAAGCCCGAGCTTGAAGAGAAGGAGATGCAGTATCTGTATAAGCAGGATAATCTCTGTTATTTTATGGATACCGGGACATATGAGCAGGTTCCTGTTACAGAGGAGCAGCTTGGTGATTCTCTGAAGTACCTCAAGGAGAATATGAATGTCTATATCCTTTACTATAAAGGTGAAGCGATTGCAGTTGAGCTGCCCAATTTTGTTGA
>CAZXDE010000002.1:23394-32644 GCA_964639515.1 uncultured Thermodesulfovibrio sp. | reverse complement strand
CACTTGCCTGTCTGAGAATGCCTCCAAAGTCAACATACTTTTTTCCAAAGATACTAACTGGTTTTGTTATAAACAGACTCTAAATAGAGTCTGTTTATAAAGTCAAAGAGTTGTTTTTTTCTGTCATTCCGGCTTGTCCGGAATCGTTATTCAAGAAGGATTCCCGACTCGCTTCACTTGCGGGAATGACAAATGACTGTAGTTTATACACAGACTCTAAATAAAGGAGGCTTTGTCTCCTTAAAAGTTCATTTTCCTTGATACAAGGAGGGGAGTATGGCGGTTAAAATTGGAATTAACGGGTTCGGAAGAATAGGACGGAATTTCCTGAGGGCATCCATAGCCCAGTCAGACTTTGAAATTGTTGCCATCAACGACCTTACTGATGCTGCAACACTGGCTCACCTTCTCAAATACGACTCTGTTCACGGGATATTCTCAGCCGATGTCTCTGCAACCGACAACTCCCTGATCGTCAACGGACGTGAGATAAAAGTAACGGCGATAACCGACCCGTCAAAACTTCCCTGGAAAGACGACGGCGTAGAGGTTGTGATCGAATCGACCGGCAGGTTTACCGACAGGGCATCGGCTTCAAAGCACCTTGATGCAGGTGCCGGCTGGGTTCTTATATCCGCACCTGCAAAAGAGCCTGACATAACCGTATGCCTGGGGGTCAATGAAGAAAGCATTGATATTCAGAAACACAGGATAATATCGAACGCCTCCTGCACAACCAACTGTCTTGCCCCTGTGGCAAAGGTATTGAATAATGAGTTCGGGATCATCCGTGGCCTGATGACTACAATCCATTCATACACCAATGACCAGAGAATCCTGGACCTGCCACATAAAGATCTCAGAAGGGCAAGGGCTGCCGCCATGAACCTGATACCAACCACGACCGGTGCAGCCAAGGCGGTCGGCCTTGTGCTCCCGGAGCTGAAGGGCAGGCTTGACGGTATGTCCATAAGGGTCCCAACGCCTAATGTCTCATTAGTTGACCTTGTTGTTGAGGTATCAAAGGATACCACCGCAGAGGAGGTCAACGGGGCACTGAAAAATGCAGCTGAGGGCCCGTTAAAGGGAATCCTTCTGTACTCGGAGGCGCCCCTCGTCTCAATAGACCTCAACGGCAATAACCATTCATCCATCCTTGATGCAACACTGACAAAGGTTATAGAGAAGAGGATGGTAAAAGTCCTTGCCTGGTATGATAATGAGTGGGGTTACAGCAGCCGGCTGAGGGATCTGGTACAGTATATCATTAAAAACCGATAAAGATTTTGTTGTACATTTAAGGTTGTAAATTAATACAGTCTACAGTTGATAATGGGAGGCAATGATGGCAACTGAAATCAGTCCTGCTCCAATAAGGGACATACTTAACAAACTTACAATACAGGACTTTGATCTCAAAGGCAAAAGGGTATTTATTCGTGTTGATTTTAATGTCCCCCTTGATGAAAATCTTAACATTACCGATGACCGGCGGATCCGCTCCTCCCTTGCTACCATCAACTACGCTATTGATGAGGGGGCAAAGGTTATACTCGCCTCACATCTTGGCAGACCGAAGGGCAAGGTTGACCCGCGTTACAGCCTTGCACCTGTTGCGAAGAGACTCAAGAGGCTTCTCAACAAAGATGTTACTTTTGCCCCTGACTGCATTGGGCCACAGGTCAAAAACATCATTGACAAGATGCAGCCGGGCGATGTGGTTGTGCTTGAAAACCTGCGGTTTCATGAAGGCGAAGAGAAAAACGATGAAGAGTTGGCAAAAGCCCTTGCCTCCCTGGCAGACTACTATGTCAACGATGCTTTCGGGACTGCCCACAGAAACCACGCATCCATTGTAGGTATCCCGAAATTCCTCCCTGCTGCAGCAGGTTTCCTGCTTAAAAAAGAGATAGAAAACCTTAAGGGTGTTGTAAATAATCCGGTCAGACCCTTTGTCTCCATCCTTGGCGGTGCAAAGGTATCCGGCAAGATAGGAGTGCTTGAAAACCTTGAGTCAAATGTAGACAAGGTATTGATTGGCGGCGGCATGGCCTTTACATTTATCAAGGCAATGGGATACGAAGTGGGTGATTCGCTTGTAGAGGAGGATATGGTGGAGACGGCCCAGAGGATCAGGACTAAACTTAAAAACAGGGGCGTGAAATTCTATCTTCCCGTTGATTGTGTAATAGCACAAAGCCTTGACCCCGGGGCTGAGACGAAGATAGTTACTACCCTAGAGATTCCAAAGGGGTGGAAGGCCCTTGACATAGGACCTGCCACTGCAAAGCTCTTTTCCGAGGCTATTCAGAATGCAAAGACCATCCTCTGGAACGGACCAATGGGTGTCTTTGAAATTGATGCCTTCTCCCGTGGAACATTTGCCGTAGCCCGCGCAATAGCAGATGCCTATGCCCTCACCATTGTAGGTGGCGGAGACACAGACCTTGCAGTTCACAGGGCGGGGGTTTCCGACAGCATATCATTTATCTCAACCGGCGGCGGCGCAACATTGCAACTCCTTGAAGGCAAAGAACTTCCGGGGATTGCCGTCCTTACCGACAAGAAGAGCAACTGAAGAATCGGGGGGTTAAAAACCGCCCCTCGTAATCTTCTTCAGGATACAAATCAAGACTGAAGCCCAGGTAATGTCCCCACATTATTGACACACAACTTTGTATCCCAACATTTCACAGATAAGGTGAGAAGAGCCAGGCAATCCCGTCACGTAATCTAACCGGAAGCCTCCGGTTCCTTATCTCTTTTAGTGTCACCTGGTGAGCATCCTTCAGCTTTGTATCTATGAGTGAATTCATCTCCGCAGCCAACCCGTGATCATAACACTCTACATTGAACTCAAAGTTTAACAAGAAACTCCTGGTGTCCATGTTTGCAGAGCCGAACAAGACCCAAACATCATCCACGAGCATCAGCTTCGTATGATCAAAAGGAGGTACGGTCAGCCAGACACGGCAGCCATGTTCCAGGCACTCCAGGAGCAGGTTAGTGGATGCCCATTTGACTATCCGCAGGTTATTTACCTGCGGAAGGATAATTTGCACATCTACCCCGCGCATTGCAGCAAGGTTCAACGATGTAGTCAGGGTGGAATCAGGAATAAAGTATGGGGTCATGATCCGCACGGACCTTCTTGCACAGGCAAGCGCGCCATGGACGGTCCAGAGCAACTTTTCAAAATCCTCATCAGGTCCATCAGGAATGCCGCGTGCCACGACAGTGCCCTTTGGTTCAATACATGGAAACCATTGTTCGCCCTGCATGGACTCACCTGTACAAAAGGCCCAGTCTTCGGCAAAGTTTTCCTGCAAATGTGCAACAACAGGGCCTTCCACACGAAAGTGCAGGTCCTGCACAGGATACCTGGGGTTCTCCATCAGCATATGCCCCTTCCGTATATTCATGCCTCCTGTAAACCCTGTTTTCCCATCTACCACCAGGATCTTGCGGTGGTTCCGGAGATTGATATACGGCATCCGCCAGGGGAGAGAGGTTGGGAGAAAGCGTGCAACCGTAATGCCTGCACGTTGCAACATACGTGTCATCGGAGGCCATGAATATCGTGCTCCCACGTCATCGATAATCACCCGCACATCCACCCCGCGACCGACAGCACGGGTGAGGGCGTCGAGAAACATCCTGCCAGCCTTGTCGTTGTCGAAAATGTATGTAGAAAGGGTAACGAAATGCTCTGCCCCGTCGATGGCCCTGATCATTGCCGGATAGGCAGTATCTCCATTGACAAGAGGGGTAATCCTGTTACCCTGCAAGAGGGGTTTGTGTACGATTCCTTCCACCAACCGGGAGAGGGAGATGAACCGTCTGTGCTGATGGAGCACTTGATCAGTATCAACCTTGCATTGATATTTACTCAAGCACTGAGAGTGGCACGGCAGATGGTTCTGATCACTGCGTAAGGCCTTGGCACGCCTCCTTATGCGGTTAATCCCGAAGAGGAGATAGAGCAGGGCCCCGAGGAGCGGAACCAGCCAGATCACCCCAACCCATGCTACTGCCGAACGTGCATCCCGCTTGTGCAAAACGGCATGACCTGAAGCCGTAACCGTGACAAGCAAGGTAAGACCTCCGACGATATGAGGCCAGATTTGATTTAAAAGACTCAACATTGTCAAATTAACGCTTCTTTACTCGGCCATACGCTGTTTTACCTCAGCCTTTCTATATCTCTGTCTGTACCAAGGACGACCAGGACATCATCCTTTTTTATAACATCCGTTGGTAAGGGGTTGATGTTCCAGGTCTCTTTCTCCGTCTCATTAATCGTATATCTTTTTTTTATTGCGATTATGTTTATGCCGTATTCCGCCCGGAGATTGGTGTTTTTTATACTCTTGCCCCACAGGGACTTCGGTGCCGGCAGTTCAATAATGCTGTATTCAGGAGAGAGCTCTATATGCTCAAGGAATTGGGGTTTTATCAAACTGCGGGCAACCCTCTGTGCCATATCCCTTTCAGGGTGTACAACCCTGTCAACGCCGAGGTTGGCAAGGACTCTTCCGTGAAGGTCATTTACTGCCTTTGCTATGATCTCCTTGATGCCCATCTCCTTGAGTATCATAACCGCAAGGATACTTGCCTCAACATTTTCTCCTATACTCACCACAGCCACATCCACACCCTGTACGCCTGCCTCCTTCAATGCAGCCTCATCTATTGCATTCATCTGGATTGCAAGGGTTACATGGTCTGCGATTGCCTTTATCTTATTCTCGTTTCTGTCTATTACTATTACGTCACAGTTGCTTTCAGCGAGGGTCAGCGCCACTGCTGACCCAAACCTTCCAAGCCCGATTACGGCAAATTGTTTTTTCATCCTATCATAATCCTCCCTTCCGGATAGCGGATTCGTTCTTCTTTCTGTCCGAGCAGGGCCATAAAGAGTGTTAAAGGACCAAGTCTTCCGGCAAGCATTGTGAATATTATTATAATCTTTGAGAGATCGGAAAATGTTGCACAAAAACTCCTTGCCCCTCCGTCACCAGTTGACAGCCCCACTGTTCCAAAGGCCGAGACCACTTCGAACATGGTCTTCTGAAACCCTGTATGCTCTATATCGATGATTACCAGTGTTATGATATTTATAAAAATCACTGCAAGTGCAAGAACGACAAAAGATCTCGATATCAGTGCCTCCGGCACCCGTCGCTTGAACATAACCGTGTCCTTTCTACCCTTTATTGTACACCATAGATTCATAATCACAACAGTAACCGTCGTGGTTTTTATTCCGCCGCCTGTGCTTCCAGGTGAAGCCCCTATGAGCATCAGGATGATGGTGAGAAAGATGGTTGCAGGTTGAAGAACGGAGTAATCGATTGTGTTAAATCCCGCCGTTCTTGCAGTAACCGAGGCAAACAGGGATGTGATGACGGTTTCAAGGCTGCTCAGACCTGAATGTGCAAAGAAGTAGTTCCTCTCGTTAAAATAGAAGAGAGAGGCACCAACAATAATCAGAAAGGCTGTTGACGTGAGGACAATGAGTGTATGAAGCATCAGCTTTTTCTGTCTCTTTTTCAGCCATCCGTAAAGATCATCAACGACCAGAAACCCTATCCCCCCGAGGACGATGAGGCTCATAATAATAAGATTTACAACAATATCACCCCTGAAGCGTATCAGGCTGTCCTGAAAAAGGCTGAACCCCGCATTATTAAAGGCAGAGACGGAATGGAATATCCCTTGAAAGACGGCCTCCTTTAAAGGGAATGCCTTCAGAAACCTCAGGGTTAAAAGCACGGCCCCGGTGCCTTCCGCCAAAAACACAAAGACGAGCATCCCCTTCATAAACCGGATAATACCTTCAAGGGTTGCTATATTCAGGGATTCCTTTATAAGAATCCGCTCGGAGAGACCGATCTTCCTGCCGATCAGGAGGGCCAGGAATGTTGCCATTGACATGTAGCCCAGTCCCCCGATCTGAATAAGCAGGAGGATGACCCCCTTGCCGAATGGCGTAAAATCAAGAAGCGTGTTTTTTACTATCAGTCCTGTGACACAGACAGCAGATGTGGAGGTGAAAAGGGCATCGGTTACAGTGATCCCCTGTGTCGTCGAATAGGGAAGCATGAGGAGAGCGGTTCCCAGCAGTATCATGCCTGTAAACCCGAAGACAAGGAGTTGGTGTGGGGATAGCTTTCTGGATGTATATTCGTTTTTCACTGTGGGATATTATAGCAGCTCGTCACATTCTTTTAATCTTGCTTTTCTCTTTAGTCGTTTTTAAATGTAAAGGGTTTTTTGATTACAAGGATCGGATAGTTAACCTTGTTGATTATACTTCCGACGACGCTTCCCATAAAGACCCTGTTTAATCCTGTTCTGCTCTCGCTGCCCATAATGGTTATATCAGGGCGTATGGTTCTATTGAGGTCAATCAGGATATTGGAAATTACTCCATCCTTTACTATCCCTTCTGCATATACTCCTCTCTTCCGGGCCTGATTCACTATCTCCGTTACCATCCCTTTCCTTTCGTAGGCCATTTTATCGAGGAGTGCAGGTGCATGTATCTGGACTTCCTCATTAGAAGTAACCACTGACAGGATAAAGAGCCTGCCCTTGAACCTTTCGGCAATCTCTATAGCCATTTCCGTGGCACTCTCTGCCTTATCTGAACAGTCGGTTGCAAGCAGAAGTCTGTCCCACTTCAAATAGTGAACTCCCGTGGGTAGCACAATACAGTTGTTTTTGCTGTATCCAATAACTTCCGATGCAATGCTTCCCAGGGGGCCTTTAAGTGCAGGGGTTAGTATTAAAAAATCAGCTTCGGATTTATCTATAGCCCGGGTAATCTCCTCCAGGGTATTACCCGCTATAACCTCTATGTTCAGCAAGACGTTAACACCGTATCTTTCGGACAGGGTTTTGATCTGTTCGCCGGCCTCCTTTATGAAGTCATCCTTGATCATTCGGGCAATAGTGCCAACAGCGCCAATTGCCATAGTGGTGTTCTTGATAACCTTTTCATCTATAACCCTTATAACCTTTATGGATGCATCTATCAGGTCTGCCCACTGGATTGCAAAAGTTAACAGGTTTTCCGTACTTTTTGAGTTATCAAGAATCAGTATTTTTGAACGCTTTTCCATTGTTAAATTATAACCTAATTTGAGCGATTCCGATGTTCAAATCCTAAAAAGGGTTGGGATAAATTTTAAAAACAAAAAATAAAAAGTAAAGAAACACACAGAGGTTTTTACCTCTGTGTGTTTCTCTTGATAGAGTGGAGTGGGGTGCGTGTAATTTATACCACGATAATCTTATACCATATTTCAACACTCGTTAAAATTATCAGGAGAGTCAGTGAGTATCTCAGAATCAGTGCCGGGGTTTTCTTGCTCACAAGACTGCCTAACTGGGCGGATGGGACTGAGCTGATAATGAGAGCCAACGCAAGTAACCAATCTACCTGTCCTGTAACCATTTTGCCGATAGCACCTATAACCGCACCGATGAGTACTACTCCAAGGCTGGTACCTATAGTAACTCTTATAGGGATTTTAAGGACGTAAATCATCACCGGGATCAATATAAACCCGCCGCCGGCACCAACCATACCTGCCAGGCTTCCGATTATTACTCCAAGTACAGCGGCAAGCGGTTTCTTAAACTGAATATTGTCAGGATTGGCAATGTTTGCAGAATCCTCGGACTTCGGCGGTATGAACATCATCAAGGCTGCTATCACCGCTATAAAGCCAAACGCAATCATCAAGACCTGGTTGCTCATATACTTTGAGATTATGGAGCCAAACCCCGAACCAATCGCCATGGCTATTCCCAGTGTATATATCAGCTTCATGCTGACAAATTTGTTTTTTCTATGTCGGGCAACACCGGATAAAGATGCAAATACCACCTGAATCATGGATAGTCCGGCAACTGCTTTCATCGAAAGTGCACCTACCCCCAGTATCTTCGGAACAGTTAACATGAGAGGGATCATGATAATTGCCCCTCCAAGTCCCAGCAGACCTGAAAGGAAACCACCTACAACTCCCAGGGTCAACAATACATAGAACATGCCCATTTTTACTGCCTCCTTTTACTTGCTTTCAGCGTGTTTTAAGATATTCAATCCCTGGCTTTCATCACTGTCAAAAACACTGCTGCCATCGGATGTTTCTTCACTTACAGAACTCTTCAGTATCTCTCTTGCAGTCTCAAATTCACCGGCTTCTGCAAACGCTACAGCCGCCATCTCACCTTCGAATCTCTTTAACATTTTTCTTAAGACTTTCATTTTTTTGTTCCTCCTTTTTGGTGCCTACCGGGCGTTTGCAGTTCTTGACATAGTCACAATAGGCCTTGTTATATACTTTCTTAATTTCTTAAGGCTGAGAGCCTTGCCATTGTCCATTAGTGAGGGGCTGAGTATTACCATCTCAATACTTGCTTTATCCTGAAGTACTCCCCTTATTGCAGAGACGAGATCGCCTGTAGCGAGGCGGTAATCCACAAGCATTTCAGGGTCGGAGCATTCCTGTCTCAGCAAAGCAACCTTCTTGCTTGCATCAGCCCTGGTAAGGATTTTCTCTTCGTTAACAATCTGTTTCGCAGTTTCAAACTCGCCTGCCTCGGCAAGGGCAGCCGCTGCCATATCATCTTCAAATCTCTTCAGAATGTTTTTATCGTGGTACAACAGGATGTATATACCCCCCTTCACTATTTTTGACAGCTCCATGACATATGAGAACCCATCCCTGAAATTCTCATCTTCCTTTGTTACGAATAAAACCCTGCCTTTCATGCTCCTTCTCCTTTCATGTGTTTTATTCAATTACTGATAACATATATTCAAATCTGATGCCAACTGCTAATGTCTTGATTTTAAAGGATATTTTAAGGAGGAGGCATGGTGTGTGGTGTTTCATTTTTGGACGGTGCTGAACGGTTTTGGGGTGGAGGGGCCGGAAGCTGTTCCGTTTGGGCTGGAGGAGCTGATAGTTTTCGAGTGATGGAGTTGAAACAGAAAGAAACTTCTTGATTCCTTTAAATCGTGAGTAATCTTGAGGTAATCGAGAGGCTAAAGAAGTTTTTAAGCTTCACGATGCCTTCAAGATGGCCTCAAGATAAGAAACAGAGGAAAGATATTCTTGGTTTTTTAAAATCGAGAGAAATCTTGAAGAAATCGTGAGGCTAAAGAAGAAGCTTTTGAGCTTTATTCTTTTTCTCTGAGAATCCGCCAGAGGCTGGTTCTTGATATACCCAG
>CAZXDE010000002.1:19730-23294 GCA_964639515.1 uncultured Thermodesulfovibrio sp. | reverse complement strand
AGCTTTATTCTTTTTCTCTGAGAATCCGCCAGAGGCTGGTTCTTGATATACCCAGCATTTTAGCAGCCCGGGTCTTGTTCCCTTCAAGGTGATCGAGAATCTTCAAGGCATATTCCCTGTTAAGCTCGTCAATTGTCTTTAATCTGCTTGGTTCTATTGTTTCAATCTGAAACATCTGCATGGTAACCGGGAGGTTTTTAGGCTGGACAAGCGATGTTTGTTCCAGAATAACTGCCCTTTCGATAATATTTTCCAACTCCCTGACATTTCCAGGGTAGCTGTACGATTTCAGTATCTCCATTGTCTCCCTTGCAAACCCCTTGATATCTTTCCTGGCCTTTTTTGAGTGTTTTTCAAGGAAGTATTTGCTCAGGGGCATGATATCCTCTTTTCTTTCACGCAAGGGGGGTATGTAGATATCCATTACATTGAGTCTGTAGAAGAGGTCTTTTCTGAAATTGCCGTTGGTTACAAGTCGATTTATGTCCTGGTTTGTGGCAGCGATGAATCTGACATCCACCCTCACGGGTCTTGTGCCCCCAACCCTGAAAAACTCCCTGTCCTCGATAACCTTCAGGAGCTTTGCCTGCAGGGACGGCGACATCTCGGCTATCTCATCTAAAAAGAGTGTTCCTGTATCTGCAATCTCCAAAAGACCCTTTTTTGTGGTTACCGCCCCTGTAAAGGCTCCCCGCTCATGGCCGAAAAGTTCACTGGCAAGGAGTTCCTCTGTAAAGATTGCACAGTTGATTGCAAGAAAAGGCATGTTTGCCCTTGTCCCTGTATAGTGAATAAGCTTTGCAACAAGCCCCTTGCCGACACCGCTTTCTCCCGTGATGATAACATTGCAATCAGATGCCGTAATGCTCCTGATAACGTTAATCACCTCTTTCATCTTCCTGCTTTTTGCGATAAATGCAGGGAGGTCTTTGTCTATACCGAGTGAAATCTTCAGTGCTATGTTTTCTTTTTCAAGGCTTTTTTTTTCACATATCTTTTTGACCCTTAATAGTAATTCATCCAGATTAAAGGGTTTTGTTATATAATCATATGCCCCTTTTTTCATGGCCTCCACCGCTGAATCAATACTCCCGAAACCCGTGACAACGATCACATCAGTCTCCATCCCTTTCTCTTTAATCTTCTCGAGCAGACTCATGCCGTCAAGTCCGGGCATCTTTATATCCGTAATAACAATATCAAAATGCTCCTTCTCGATTTTCCGCCACGCCTCAAGGCCGTCTTTTGCACCGGAAACGATATATCCCTCGTTTTTGAGGGCATACATCAGATGTTTCAGGGTTATCTCTTCGTCTTCTGCAATAAAGATTTTAATGCTCATTTATACCTCGGTAAAAAGATTCTGAATGTGGTTCCTTCTCCTACCGTGCTTTCCACGGTTACACTGCCGCCATGGTTTTTGATGATGTTATATACTATGGACAGGCCGAGTCCGGTTCCCCTGTCCCTGGTTGTAAAGAAGGGGTCGAAAATCTTGTCTTTAACCTCAGGGGGAATCCCGTTGCCTGTATCGGATACCTCTATTTTGACCTTGTCTTTTTCAGGAAAGACCTTCACATGAAGTTTTCCTTTGCCCTCCATGGCATCGGCTGCATTAGTGAAGAGATTGACGAAGACCCGTTCAAGCTGGACCTGGTCCGCCTGGAGGAAGACTTCGGGCGGAGACTCGAATACAAACTCTATATCCTTAAATGCCGTTATTTTCTGTGCCTGCGCATATGTCTTTTGTATAATATTAACAATGTTTATTTTTTGAAAGTCCGGCTCCTTTGACCTTGCAAAATCCAGCAGATTTGCAACTATTTTCTTTACCCTGAAAGTCTGACTCAATATATCATCAACTGTCTCCTCTATAATCCCTGTACAGTCCTCCCCCATCTCCTTTGCCAATATCTGGGCCGATATATTAATGTTATTCAGGGGATTATTTAATTCGTGTGCCACTCCGGATGCAAGGGTGCCTATGGCTGCAAGCTTTTTACTCTGAATCAACTCTCCTTCTTTTTCCCTGAGCAGTTCTTCCCGTGCCTGTAACGCCTCTGCCATATTATTATATGTCCTTATCAGTGTACTGACCTCGTCATGGCCCGACGGAAAAGGCATGGGAGAAAAGAAACCACCACCACTTTTTTCAATCGTCACCATCAGTTTCTTCAACCTGTTAACTATGTTATGGCTGATATAAAATAGCGATACAAACCCGATCAGGAAGGATAGAGGCAAAAATACCAGAACAGCTACCTTGGTAACATTAATAATATTCTGTACCCTTTCCCTGGCACCCCTGTCCAGTTCTTTCGATATCCCGATAATTTTTTCTCCGGTCTTCCTCAAATCTTTAATCTCATCCCCCAGGCTTTTAAGGAATGAAATATAGTCATCTTTTTTGGATATCCTGAAAAAACGCTTCAGGAGCTGTGCGTTTTGCTGTGGGTGTTCCAGAAAAGTGGCTTTAATTATGGGTATTAGAAAAAGATATGACGGTTCTTTTGGTTTTAGGCTGGCCAACTCTTCATGGAAACCGGAAGCCATGGAGGTAATGTTTTCAAACTTCAGACTGAATTCCTTCAGTTTGCCATCCAGTTTATCAACATTGTCGTTGCGGGTATAAGGCTTGGCATCTTTAATAAGTGCTTCAATCTCTCCTATATACCTGTGAATAAGGTCTATTTCCTCACTGTCTCCATAAAGAAAGAAGTTTTTTTCATGTCTTCTTAACTGTAAGGTCTTGCCCCTGATGCTTTCTGCAAGTTCAAGATATTTAAACTCGTTTCTGGTCTCGCGAAAGTCCAGGTAAGCGGCTATGGCAAGTGTTGCAATGATTGAAAAACTGATAAAGAAACTGAGAATTATTTTCTTTTTTATCGACATGGTACTACAAAGTTCCTTTAATGAAGATATAATCCATTTTTGCAGGGTTTGAACCCTTACACAAACAGCAGATACATTACATATATTGTATCATAATCCGGAATTTTGGATGTTGTGCTGTAGTTGCAATTTGCAATATCGAATGTTACTATATTATATGATTGGGAAGAACAGGAGTATACTGCAGAAGATAAAGATGGGATATACAGGAAGCTTTCTGCTTATACTTTTCATCGCTTCAATCATATTCGTTAATTTAATAGTAAACAGATGAGAGAATTAGTTTTTACGCTGTGATATCGAAGTTTCTTGACACAACCCTTGAGCTGAGGTTTGAGAAGGACTATTTTTTGTATAGGAAAAAAGAGGATTTTGCTGAAACACTCTCTTGAATAAGGGTTGCCGAAGAATTAATAAGGAGACGAGGATGGAAAACAAGATCAAACTCCTGATTGTTGATGACGAGAAAATAGCCGTAAAGAACCTTGAGTATGTTTTGAAGAAGGAAGGCTACGAGATAAAAACAACATCGAACGGGCAGAACGCCTTAAAACTATTGAGCAAGCATGAATTCGATGTTGTCCTGACCGACCTGAAGATGGAGAAGGTTGACGGTATGCAGATACTCAAAAGATGCAAAGAGTCAAATCCCGATTTAGAGGTAATAATGAT
>CAZXDE010000002.1:18273-19630 GCA_964639515.1 uncultured Thermodesulfovibrio sp. | reverse complement strand
CCTACCGACTGTAATCTCCTCATCACAGGTGAAAGCGGAACGGGTAAGGAACTGGTGGCGCGGTATGTCCACCTTTACAGCAAGAGGTCTGAAGGTCCCTTTATTGCCATCAACTGCGGGGCTTTTTCAGAGGGGCTCCTCGTAGACGAGCTTTTTGGACATGAGAAGGGGGCAACAGGGGCAACATTCCTTAAAAAAGGTCTTATCGAGGTGGCAAGCAAAGGCACTTTGTTCCTGGATGAAATTACGGAATTGAGCCCGTCCATGCAGGTAAAACTCCTGAGGGTTGTACAGGAAAGAGAATACCAGCGCGTTGGGGGCATTGAACCGGTAAAGGTAGATGTGAGGTTTATTGCCGCCACAAACAGGAACATACAGGAAGTTATTGAAAACGGTGAGTTCAGGCAGGACCTTTATTACCGTCTGAATGTAGTAACTCTCCACCTGCCGCCGCTTTCAGAGAGAAGAGGAGATATCTCGTTGCTGTGTTATCACTTCCTCAAGAAATACTCCTCAATCATGGGAAAGGACGTGTCTGATATCTCCGAGGATATGTTAGGCGTGCTAAACAGTTACAACTTTCCGGGAAATGTAAGGGAGTTGGAAAATATAATCGAGAGGGGCATCGCACTCTCCAAGGGAAAAACCCTTGAAACGATACATCTCCCTGATGACCTCAGGGAACTGAGTATCAGGACGTTCAGGAAGCGCGGAGGGAAAGTCCCATCCCTTGAAGATCAGGAGAAGGCATATATACAATGGGTGCTGAAAGAGGTTGGTGGAAATAAGTCAAAGGCGGCCCAGATACTCGGGATAGACAGGGTATCCCTCTGGAGAAAGATTAAAAGATATGACATGGAAAAATAGCACGTTGCAGTAAGTAACGATAAAACCCTTCCGATATTACCTGTTTTTGCTCTTACTTAACCACCAATACCGTACAGGAGGTGTGGCCGATAACCCTTTCCGCTACACTTCCCATCAATAGCCTTTTAAGTCCTGTTCTGCCGTGGCTTCCAACAACGATAAGGTCAACATTTTCTTTTTCAGCAACATTAATGATTATCTCATAGACAGTGCCCACGGGTGTTCCGGTCGTAACCTTTAAGCCCTTTTTCTCGGCCATTTCACTCGCCTCCCGGACAAACCTCTCGGCTTCCGTGACTTCGGACTCGCTTGAAGCCACTGATACGATAACAACTTCACTATTACACGCTGATGCAATATCAAGGGCCTCCCGGACTGCCTTATCGCTGAATTCAGAGCCGTCGGTAGCAATCAGTATCTTCCTGCACTCTAAGACCGCAGCCCTTGGTGCGACGAGGACGTTACACTCTGAGTGTCCAATGACCCTTGC
>CAZXDE010000002.1:0-18173 GCA_964639515.1 uncultured Thermodesulfovibrio sp. | reverse complement strand
CAGGATTTGCACAATGATAATAATCACAAAAGGCGTATCCTTTTTGCGTATAAAATCAGGAAGTATAACCGCAAAGCAGACGAGTGTGCCTGCAGCCAGCAGGATTATTCCCAGAAAACTTACCATATCCCCATGATTAAGTAAAGGTACCCAGTCCCACCCGGTTGGCATCCCCGTTTTTTCAACGAAATCGTGTACCCTCATTCCCCAGTATTCCGGGATTTCATAAGCCGGAATCAGGGTTGGAAGGATGCCGCTTAAATAAACAAAAAACCCGATGACCAGGAGTGCCAACCCCCCAAGGGATATTGTTTGGAGGACGGATGCATACTTCAGCTGTTCTTCCGATGGCTTTGTTTTATTACTCATAATTTGTTACCCCCATATTCCAAGACCTTTTAAAAGTGCTCTGGATCCGGCAAGGAAGAGAATGGTTACGACAATCCATTTTACTGCCTTGGGCTTTGCCCTTGCCAGTATTCTAACACCTATTCTCGTGCCGAGCATCATGCCGGCAACGGAAGGGACTGCAATCAACGGCAGCACCGCTCCCTTGTTAATGTATACCCATGCTGCTGCTGTATCGGTTATGGAAAGCAGAAATACGCTCGTTGCCACGGAGATTTTCAGTGGTGCACCTAGGAGAAGGTTAAGGACGGGTACGTTTGCCCATCCGGCACCGAGGCCGAACATGCCTGCCATAAAGCCTATTACTATAAAGAGTGAAAGACCAAGGGGTGTTTTGTGAATCTGCCAGTTAATCTGCTTGCCGGCGGATTCTTCATAATAAATGCCTGTTATCCTGAGGACTGATGAAAGTCTATCAGCCTGCTTAACTTCCGGGAAATCCGAGCGCTTGGCTGTAGCCATAATGATGACGATCATGATGATCGTGGCCCCAAGCGCGGTCTGGACTACATTCGTAGGAAGTGCAAGTCCGACCATGGCGCCAAAGATTGAACATGTAGAGGCTATAAGGGCCATGGGGAGGGCGAGTCTGAGATCTGCGAGTCCGCGCTTGAGCAATCCGGGACCTGCGGAGAGTGCACCTGTAAGGGCTACCAGCAGACCGGCACCTCTCACAAAATCAAGATTAAAGGGGAAAAAGCTGCTTACTATAGGAACAAACAGCACTCCTCCTCCAACACCTGCAACAACTGCCAGGATACCGAGGAAAAAGGTAAAGACAAACAGGATTACCGGCCACATCCACCAGACAATGGTGCTTCCTTTCTGAGCTACCTCTACTATCTGTTCTTCACCAAATGCAATGCTATAAAATCCTATAACTATAGCCACTACTGCAAAAAGGAAGAGAAACCTTCGCAAAGTGCGTGACATCTGTATTGCCTCCTTCGTTATCTATTCAGTGCCGTTGCGTATTGCAATATTAATATTGCAATACGCAATTGCAAAGATATGATAATCCTCTGTTAGCAGATATGTCAAGAAAATGGCGATTTTTTATTTTAATAGGATATTAAAGGGAAGTTATAGGTCCGGATATCAGAGTAATCACTATATCTTTAGTACATAATATCTCAGCCAGACATAAATAGTAGATATAAATACCGTTAGTATCATAACGGGCATTCCGTAGGCCATAAACCTTATAAAGGATATCTTCTTTCCTGCCCGTTCGGCCAGCCCGATCACAATCACATTTGCAGATGCCCCGATAGCCGTGCCGTTACCCCCGAGACATGCGCCAAGAGAGAGAGACCACCAAACGGGCATGAGTTCAGGATTATGGAGGAGTTTTAAGCCCTGAAGGTGCGGCCAGACCTGATGAGCCATATCGATTATTAAGGGATTCATTGTCGCAACGTAGGGAATGTTATCCACAAAGGCCGAGGCAAAGGCCGAGAACCACATCATGAGCATACTTGTGGCAAACATGTTTCCGTGTGTAATTGCAAGCACCTCTATGGACATCCATTTAATAAGCCCGACCTTGACGACACCCCCGATGATGATAAAGAGTCCCATAAAAAAGAATATGGTCGGCCACTCAATTTCGGCAAGGACGTGGTGTGGTTCGTGAGTGCCTGAAAGCAGTAGTAAAAGTCCTGCCCCAAAAAGTGCAACTGTTGCCGGTTCATAGTTGAACGTGCCATGTAAGACAAAACCAACTATGACGATTGAGAGGACAAAGAGCGACTTTTTAAGCATAAGCGGGTCTTTTATAGCCTCTCTTTCATCCATTTCCAATATCCTCTGTTTAAGTTCGGGCCTGACATGAAGCTTCCTGCCGAACAGTATTTTCAGGATAAAGAGGAAGGAAGCCATTATTACAATGATTGCAGGTGTAAGATTGTAAATAAAATCCATGAAATCAAAATGTGCCTTTGAGGCAATCATGATATTGGGAGGGTCACCGATAAGTGTGGCAGTGCCGCCTATATTGGAGGCAAGTGCTTCGGCAATCAGGAAGGGTATCGGGTCGACCTCAAGGGCATCTGCGATGAGCAGGGTAACAGGGGCAAGAAGGAGCACTGTGGTAACATTGTCAAGAAAGGCGCTCAGGATTGCCGTAACAATTGCAAATATGGTCATTATCCTCATGGGCTCACCCTTTCCCAGTTTGGCGCTTTTAATGGCTATGTACTCAAAAAACCCGGTTGGTTTCATGAGATTGATTATTATCATCATCGAGAGGAGGAGGAATATGACATTCCAGTCTATGCCGAATACTTCGGAATGGAAGGCCTCTTTCTGCTCCAGTATCTTAAGCACAAGCATCAGGGCTGCAGCAAAGATGGCTACAACCGTCTTATGTACCTTCTCTGAAATAATTAATGCATAGGCGAGGAGAAATATGATAGTGGCTGTCCAGAAGGTTGTGCCCATAACAAAAGGTTGTGAGGCTGTGGCGGCTTCAGGTGTCATCTCTTTCCCTCCTTATCAAACTTGTCAAAAAGAGCCCTGACAATTGCATAATAGATATCCCGGACGTATACGATACCAACTACCTTTTTCTCTTTATTCAACACCGGAATCCTCTGGAGGTTGTGCTTAACGACATGATCGGCACACTCCATGAGCGGGGCGTCCTCTGAAACGGTTATCACATCCCTTGTCATGATCTCCTCTACCTTCTTGTCGGCGACTTTTTTTGCCATCTCCTCGAGCATCCCGTCCCACGTGAACTCGCCGAGTTCGGTTAATGTCATATATGATGGTATAATAACCTTAAGTATATCCTTGATTGAGACAATACCTGCAAGCTTTCCATTATCAAGGACAATCATGCCCTTTGCTCCGGCCCGGCTATCTCCCCTTCCGGCAACCCTCATCCTGTTAACCGCATCTTTCAGGGTGGTCTCCGGAGTCAGGGTATCTTTAACCGGTTCCATTATCTCTTTAGCCTTCACACGACCCTCCATTTGCTTGTTATTTACTGAAACAGCAAATATTGCATTACGCAACTATACAGGATATCATAATGCCAGGGGAAATCCTTAGTCAAGCAAGTGGGATTTTTTATTTTTATAGGAGATTAAAACTAAGTTATAAGCAGGCAGGACGGAAGGCGTGGAAAGCGTTGAGGCCCCCTGAAGGGGCGCGCAATTTTAACCGGACGGACTATCTGCGGGATATTATAAATTGAGGACGTAATACCTCAGCCACACATATATCATGGAGATAAAGACCGTCAAAAGCATTATCGGGAAGCCGTATGCAACAAATCTCATGAAGGATATCTTTTGCCCTGCCTTTTCGGCCATGCCGACTACTATGACGTTTGCTGAGGCACCAATTGGCGAGCCGTTACCCCCAAGACATGCCCCGAGAGCCAGTGACCACCAGATAGGCAGCAGGTCGGGATGCCTGAGGAGGGCCAGTCCTGTATCCTGGGGCCACATCTGCTTTGCCATATCGATTATCAGGGGATTCATGGTGGCAACATAGGGGATATTGTCAACGATTGCGGATGCTATGGCAGAGAACCACATTACGATCATGCTTGTTGCAAGGAGATTGCCCTGCGTCAGGGCGAGCATTTTTAGAGACATCCATTTAATGAGTCCTACCTTTACTACTCCGCCAACGAGTATAAAGAGGCCTATAAAGAAAAATATGGTGGGCCATTCGACTTCGGCAAGGACGTGGTGTGGTTCATGGGTGCCTGAGAGTAGAAGCAACAGACCTGCACCGAAGAGTGCTACTGTGGCTGGCTGGAGGTGAAGTGTTCCATGAAATACAAACCCGACGAGTACGAGAGCGAGGACGAAGAGAGATTTTTTGAGCATTAACGGGTCTTTTATTGCCTCTTTTTCGTTCATCTGCATTATTCTCTGTTTGAGTTCTTCCCTGGTCTTCAGTTTCCTGCCAAAGACTATCTTGATAATAACGAGAAGGACAACCATCAATATGATAACAATCGGCGTAAGATTGTAGATAAAATCCATGAAATTGAGTTTTGCCTTTGAGGCAATCATGATATTGGGAGGGTCACCGATAAGTGTGGCAGTGCCTCCGATATTGGATGCAATGGCTTCAACAATCAGGAACGGAATTGGGTCGACCTCAAGGGCATCTGCAATCAGGAGGGTGACCGGGGCAAGCAGGAGCACTGTGGTAACGTTGTCAAGCAGCGCGCTCAACACTGCCGTGATAATAGCGAATATGATCATTATCTTCATGGGGTCACCCTTGCCTGCCTTTGCACTTTTAATGGCGATATATTCAAAAAAACCGGTCGGCCGCATAAGATTGATTATTATCATCATTCCGATAAGCAGGAAGATAACATTCCAGTCCACCCCTAATTCCTCAACGTGAAAAGCCTCATACTGAGAAAGTATTTTCAACACAAGCATCAGGGATGCCGCGAAGACTGCAACCACTGTCTTGTGTACCTTTTCCGATACTATAACAACGTAGGCGAGTACAAATATGGTCGTGGCAGTCCAGAAGGTTGTGTCCATTACAAAGGGCTGGGATGCAGCGGCAACTTCGTGAGTCATAGATTATCTGCCCCCTCCCCCTTGTCATCCAGGAGAACTTTTACAATTGCATGATAGAGGTCCCGCACGTATATGATGCCGACGACTTTCTTCTCTTTATTTAAAACCGGAACCCTCTGGAGATTATGTTTGATAATAAGATCGGCACACTCCATGAGCGGGGCATCCCCGGAAACCGTTATTACATCCTTCATCATTATCTCTTCTACCTTCCTGTCGGCCACCTTTTTTGTCATCTCCGCAAGCATACCCTCCCATGTAAACTCCCCGAGTTCCGTCATCGTCATATAAAAAGGTATAATCGCCTTGAGTATGTCTTTAACCGAAACCATTCCGACCAGGTTGCCTTCGCTGTCGAGCACTATCATACCTTTCAAGCCGACTATACCATCGTCTCTCTTCACAACCCTCATCTTGTTCACAGCGTTCCTGATGGTGTCGTCAGGAGATAAATAATCCTTCACCTCTTCCATAATATCTTTTGCCTTCACGTAAACCTCCACAGAACGTTTTTAAATGCAACACGGTCATTGCATTATTCAACAGCACAGCTATAATAATTGTTCAAAAAATTATTAGTCAAGAAAAAAGCAAAAAGGCAGATGAAAAGCTGCCTTTTTGCTTATGACGGGAAACTCTTATGCAGAACATTCACTTCTTTGTCTCATCTGCTCCGGAGCCGTTCCCTTTATCGTTAATAAGCTCTATAAGCTGCCCTGCCTTTATTGCACCACCCAGGACCTTGCCGTTCTCCAGCACAATGGTTGGTGTGCCGGTTATACCGAGTTTCCCGGCAAGTTCGATATTCTTGTCTATAATATCCGTTTTACATTCAGGGTCGGGGATCTCCTTTTTTGCAAAGGCATCCTCTAAAAGCTGTAAAGACTTCTTACATTGGATAGCCACTGCCTTCCGGTAGGCATCTTTGTGCATTTTTAAGGGAAAGAGTTTGATAAAAAATGCTATGTCTTTTCTCTTTTCAACAACTTTTTTTAGCTCCTTGTGGAGTTCTGCACAAAATGGACAGTCAGGGTCGTCAAAGACAACGACCTTATAAGTTGCATTAGGGTCACCCATAACAAGGGCATCATCGAGGGGGATCCGTGCAAAGTCCACTTTATTAAGCTCCATCAGTCGTTTTCTGGTGAGGTTCTTCTTTGTTTTTATCTTGACAATTTGTCCGATGATGACATTTTCTTTTGAGAAGTCCATATAGGCGATACGCTTTTTGCCGTGAGTCTCCAGTGATACTTCCCAGAGCCCCCTTGACGGGGATATTCTGACCCCGATGACTTTAATGTCGGGTATCAGCTGCTTTAACGTCTCCTGGGCCTCCACTTTTGATAAGGAGTGACACTTTCCGCAATCCTGCTCACATCCACCAAAGGCTGAGGCTCCTGTTTCGGCAACAAACAGTAGTGTCAGGCCTGTGAAAATAGTCATCATTATAACAACGATTTTTTTCATTTTTACCTCAATTCCGGGTTCAGGTTTTTGTTTTTTCCAGCACAATGCGGTGCTTGATAAGTGATATCTCCTTTATCTTTCCTTCAAATTCCTTTTGTTCCCCAAAAAGGTTACGCATGAATATCTTTTCTCCCTCAGGTCTGAGGATATCCACATTTTCAAGATACAGGGATTCATTGCCGTCTTCATAGATATATGCATTTGCTTCACACATTTTATTACCTCCCTCTTATTCCGGGTTTTAAGTATTCTACCACCTTTTCTATCAGGTGTGGAAGTGGCTCCTTCTGTACACCGGCAATCTCAACGCCTTCCTGGTTGATTGGAAGAAGTATCTTCCTTGCCATTGAAGAAGCTATGGCCTCCGCAATTCCCGGTGTCAGCTCCCCAAGCATTCCATTGGCAAGCACGATACTGAGTGGTCCCACAATTACATCCACCCTCCCGGTGTTGCGGATGATGGCGTTTTCACCTGTTGCGCCTTTATTGGCCCGGGCCTTCATCATCGCTGAGGTGGCAGCCGAATTTGTGCCAAGGGCTAATATCTCTACATTGGCACCAAATTCTTCCCTCAGCCTCTTTACAACCGTACTCCCGATACCGCCACCCTGCCCGTCCACTACTGCAATACGCATCATGAATTACTTTATCAGTAAACCTTTTTAAAACTCAAGTACGGAAGACCTTTTAACCTCGGTGAAAGGACAAGGACATGGAGTTTGAACGGTTTTAATCAATCGACAGGATTTACCCGGAGGGAGAATCCGATTGATTACCTCGGAGTCCCGGCTGGACGCCGGGACGAGAATGAGTGAAAACTCCATGTCCTTGTCCTTTCCCATATCTTCAGGGTCAAGTACCGCCTGTTTTTTGCTATAATGTCCGCATGAAGGTTTCGGAGCTCTTCGTCACGTGTCTTGAAGCAGAGGGAGTGGAGTACATCTTTGGTATTCCCGGCGAAGAGAACCTCGAGTTCCTCAACGCCCTCGCATCCTCTCATATAAAATTCATACTCACAAGGGACGAGCGGGGCGCTGCCTTTATGGCAAATGTTTATGGCAGGTTGAGCGGCAGGCCGGGGGTCTGTTTGAGCACACTTGGACCCGGCGCGACAAATCTGATCACAGGTGTTGCCGATGCACTTCTTGACTTCTCACCCCTTGTTGCAATTACGGCCCAGGTAGAACTGTCAAAGATACATAAGGAGTCACACCAATACATAGACATCCTTTCCCTTTTCAACCCAATAACCAAATGGAATACACGGGTTACAATGCCCGGGACATTGACCGAGATTGTAAGAAAGGCATTTAAGGTTTCAGGGACGGAGAAGAAGGGGCCTGTACATATAGAGCTCCCTGAGGATGTCGCCCTGAAGCATACGGATGCAAGGCCACTCCCCCCCGAAGAGATTGTATATCCATCGCCTCCTGAGGCCTTGCTCAAAAAGGCGGCAAGGCTTATCAATGATGCAGGATTCCCCATTATTATTGCGGGTAACGGAATTGTAAGGTCAGGGGCGTCTGAGGCATTAAGGAGATTTGCAGGTAAATCACTCATAGGTGTGACAACGACTTTTATGGGCATGGGGGTGATTGCCTCACAGGATGAGTGTTTTATATCAACCGTGGGACTTCAGAGCCGTGATTATATATCCTGCGGGTTTGAGATGGCCGACCTCATAATCACTATTGGATACGACACGGTGGAATTTCCCCCGGAGTACTGGAACCCTGAGGGAAATAAAACCATTATTCATATTGACACAACAGGTGCAGAAGTGGATTCTCATTACAGTGGGCTTGAGGTTGTGGGTGACATTAACAAGTCCCTTGATTATCTGACAGAGAAGATAACAGCCCCCAAAGACCCTTCCTGTTATAATACGCTGAGGGACCTGGTTATATGCGAGGATGATTTTCCCGAAGACGGATATCCACTGAAACCCATAAGAATAATAAAGGCATTGAGGGATATGCTTAATGATGATGATATTGTAATCTCGGATGTTGGTGCCCATAAGATATGGCTTGCAAGATTCCTGAGACCCTCGAGAGAAAATACGGTGATTATCTCAAACGGATTGTCCGCAATGGGTATATCCATTCCGGGGGCAATTGCAGCAAAACTCCTGTATCCCGAAAGAAAAGTAATTGCAGTTACCGGGGATGGAGGATTGATGATGAGCCTTGGCGAGCTTGAGACTGCAAAGAGGCTTGGCCTTGATATAGTCATTATTGTTTATAATGATAGAGGGTTGGGCCTTATTGAGTGGAAGGAGCGGATAAATTACAAACGGGAGTTTTTTACGAGGTTTGGAAACCCTGATTGGGTTAAGCTGGCTGAGAGTTTCGGTTTCAGGGGGGTCAGGGTTGAGAGGGATGACCATCCGGAGATCATCTTTGAGGATGCCTTTAGCGAAAAAGGACCTGTGCTGATTGACTGTCCGGTTGATTATACCGAAAACCTCAGACTTACCGAAGTGCTCGGCAGAATAATCTGTCCGATGTAGGAGTTTTAGCGTGAAGTTGCAGAGCTATGCAGGTATTTTCAAGTATATTCAGGAGATTATAAACCACAGAGACACTGAGGCACAGAGATATATGTTTTTTAAAACCACTTTACTTTTTTTCTCTCTGTGTCTCGGTGCCTCTGTGGTTTACTGAGCCTTTCTGGTTCAACATTGAGGATATTAAATGATAGAGACGGAAAAAACAGATTTTCTGATTATTGGCAGCGGTGTGGCCGGACTCAGGGCTGCTGTTGAGCTTGCGCCTCATGGGGAGGTCCTTGTGGTGACAAAGGACGTCCTGAGGGAATCAAGCACAGAGTACGCCCAGGGCGGGGTTGCTGTTGCCATGAGTGATGAGGACAGGGTTGGAATTCATTTTGAAGATACCCTGAAGGCTGGTGACGGTCTTTGCAGGGAGGACGCAGTGAGGGTGCTGGTTGAGGAGGGGGCTCAAAGGATACTCGAGCTGATTGAATGGGGGGCGGAGTTTGACCGGGCAGGGACAAAGCTTGATTTTACCCTTGAGGCTGCTCACTCAAGGCGGAGGGTGCTTCATGCCCATGGTGACTCAACAGGTAAAGAGATAGAGCGGGTATTGATTAACAAGGTTGTCTCCCTGAAGTGTGTCAGGAAGTTTCCTTTTGCAATGACTGTAGACCTTGTCATGAAGGACGGCGTCTGTTGCGGGGCCTACATCTTAAAGGAGGGCAGGATGCATCAGGTCCTTGCCCGTGCTACAGTGCTGGCAACAGGGGGGGGAGGCCGGATATTTTCCAGAACCACCAACCCTCAGGTGACCACTTCCGATGGAATGGCAATTGCCCTGAGGGCCGGGGCGGTGATGGAGGATATGGAGTTTGTCCAGTTTCATCCCACCGTGCTTTTTGCACCTGCTGCACCCCAGTTTCTCCTGAGTGAGGCAATGAGGGGCGAGGGTGGTGTTTTGAGGAACATCTATGGTGAGCCTTTTATGAAAGAGTATCACCCTGATGCTGAACTTGCCCCAAGGGATGTGGTATCAAGGGCAATAATATCCGAGATGGTCAGGACGGAAAGCATGTATGTCTACCTTGACCTTACAGACCTTGATGCCCGGTTTGTAAAGAAGAGGTTTCCAAGGATATACAGGACCTGCCTTCAGTACGATATAGACATAACTAGGGATAGAATTCCCGTGTCACCTGCAGCCCATTACATGATGGGAGGCGTCAAGACCGACACGATGGGACGTACAAGCATAACAGGGCTTTATGCGGCAGGAGAGGTTACCTGTACAGGGGTTCACGGGGCAAATCGTCTTGCAAGCAACAGTCTCCTCGAAGGGCTTGTCTTTGGTGCGAAGGCAGGCCAGGCTGCCGGTGAAACAACCTCAGCAATAGCTGATCCGGATGAGTTGCCGGCAACTGCCTTTTCAGAGTATGGAAGGATTGAAGATTACGAGGAGATAAGGACACGGTTGCGGAGGGTTATGTGGGATCGTGTGGGTATAATCCGTTGTGCCGAGTCCCTTGGCGCTGCAAGGGAGGAGCTGTCCTGCTTTGTTCAGATACTTAAACATCAGTACAGGACAAGAGAGGAACTCGAGCTTAAAAACATGCTTCAGACAGCCATACTTGTTACAGAGGGAGCCTTTATGAGACGTTGCAGTCTCGGGGCTCACTACAGGTCGGACTTTCCTCAAAAAGAGGGCTGTTACTACCATATAGAGTGGCGGATGGACAGGGAAGGTAATCTTGCATCAATTTTAGCGTGATGTTGCGGAAATCTGTAACCCAATTGCCATTTGTTGCAGGTTTTGCTTCGGCGTTATCTCTTTTTACCTGCTCTCAACACTAAATAACCAAGAATTCCAGAGAGGAACGACCCTATAAGTATTGCCAGCTTATCCGTATATTGAAAGACGCGTGCATCTTCAAATGCTAATGAGCTGATGAACAGGCTCATGGTAAAGCCAATGCCCGTTAATACCGATACCCCATAGAGTTGGACCCAGGTGCTGTCCTTTGGAATCTCTGCTCTTTTGTACTTTATTGCAAGCCAGCTGAAACCGAAAACGCCAAGCTGCTTACCAACAAATAATCCAAAAATTATGCCCAGCGGGACCGATCCGGACATCTGATTGAGAGATATTTGCGTAACGTTCACACCTGCATTAACAAAGGCAAACAAAGGCAGAATGAGAAATGCTACCCAAAAATGAAGATTATGTTCTATCTCTTTTGCAGGTGAGACGGGTTTGTTGTTTTCACCCTTTGCGTTCAGTGGAATAGTAAATGCCAATATCACGCCTGCCAATGTTGCATGGACACCCGATTTAAGAACACTGACCCATAATATGCTGCCAACGATGAAATAAGCCGCTTTCTTCGAGATACCGAATCTGTTAAGAGTGATTAAGATTGATAAGGAGACTGCTGCAACCGCGATGGATAACATGGACAGTTTGCTTGTATAGAATATGGCAATAATTATAATTGCCCCCAAATCATCAATAATTGCCAGAGCCATTAAAAACAGTTTAAGTGAAACCGGAACCCGCTTGCCTAACAGAGACAGAACGCCTAATGCAAAAGCAATATCAGTAGCCGTTGGTATAGCCCATCCATTAACAGCGATTGGATGGTTCAGGTTGAATATTAAATAGATTACCGCTGGAACAGCCATCCCCCCAACGGCTGCGATTCCAGGCAGTGCAACCTGGCTTAAAGATGATAAATGACCTTCTATTATTTCCCTCTTTACTTCCAGGCCGATTAACAGAAAGAAGATAGCCATCAGACCATCATTCACCCAGTGATAAAGAGATTTTTCCAGATTTAAAGTACCGACATGTATTCCTACAGGGAGATGCAGGAAGGAGTCATACCATACCGATAACGAGGTATTACTGAATACTAATGCCAAAACAGTCGCAAGTATCAGCAATATACCGCTTGTTGATTCTTTCTCTATAAATTCTTCGATTATCTTCATTCTTAAAAGTGTGGCTGCGTGTCAACCGGTAGCGGCATAAAGATAAACTTCTCCCGGCAACACCCGGATATCTTTCTGCTGACTATTATACCCCTTTTTATTTAAGTGTAGTTTCTAAAAAGAGTTAGGCAGGAAATCGTCTGTGCAAGGTGTGGTCAGATTGACCTGTCAAGGCCGGCTCTGTTACCCAAAACAGCCTTAAGCTGAAATGGGTAACAGGGTTGATGCCCGGAATTTCCTTGAAGTCCCATATTGTAGTATACTAACTGTTTATGCAGGATACTAAATTTGAAAGACTTGTCAGCAGGGGATTACTGACCAGGGAAGAGCTGGATGAGATCATAAAGGAATCGGAAGATTCAGGCAAATACCCTGAGGAATTTTTGATAAGCAGTGGTATTCCAAAGCATGAGATACTGTTCTGTCTTTCCGAGTTCTACGGTTATCCCTTTGTAGAGTATGATGAGGAGGTTATGGCTTCTTACCTCCTCACAAGACGCATGGGCATGGAGAAGCTCAAGCAGGCTCTCTGGTTTCCCCTCTCCGTTATGCAGGACAGGGCTGAGGTGATTGCATACAGGCCGGATGACACAGCGGTAGTTGAAGATATAAAGAAGAGCCTTGGCGTGGAAAAAATCGACTTCATTGTCGCCCTGCCTTCAGACCTCATCAGGATTATTGAAAACAACAATGATGTGAATCCCGGATTTCCTTTTTCGGGCGGCAGGACCCCCCTTGCCAAGGTTAGGACTTTCCTTGCGGACAGGCGTTCCCTGATGTCATGCTACAGGACCTCTATGGCAAAGGGCAGAACAGGGCTTGCCTTCCTCCGTACCGGGATAGCTTTTATAGCCATTGCCCTGCTGCTTCTCAGGATTTTCGGTGCAGGGTATTTAATAGTAATCGAAGCATTATTTTTAGCAGCCGGGGTTGTTTTATCAGTGAATGGATTCAGATGCTACCTGCCGACCCGGAAGGCCGGAAAGAAACGTTTAAACTGTGCTGCTACAGTGCCGACCTGGGCGACCACGGTGCTTGAGGTTCAAAACCCCGGCAACAACCCTTTCTTTACGCGTACCAATACCATTGACGGAGCGGATAAACTCCGTGCTGATTGGGATAACCTTACTCCTGTGATGAGACGCAGATTTCTTGCCAGTGACCGGACGGATTTTGCTGAGGAAAGAACGGTCCTTGCATGTTACAGAACGATGATGGCAAGGGCGCGCACAGGGCTTGCCTTTACCCGTACGGGGATTGCCTTTATCGGGCTGGGGATTGCGCTGTTCAGGCAGTTCCCTGTCGGCCGCTGGACGTTTTTTGATGCCGCACTTATACTGACGGGTATTATGATGGCCATGGAAGGCTTTTACTGGTACTTCCCCGGCCGCCGTGCCGGTGTCGAGGGTTTTGAATCAGTGAAGAGGAGAAAAAAGAGCCGGAAGGCCTGGGATTTCATTTCCCTTCCCGTCCACAGGGTGATTGGAGGTCCCGGCGATTTCCATAAGCGTTTTTCCCAGGTAAAGGCATCCTGGTCACCGGGCATATGGGCTACCACGGGACTTGCCCTTGAAAGAACAGTGCTCGCAGACAGAAGAAATATGATGGCAAGACTCCGTACGGTTATGGCCCGCTCAAGGACGGGAATGGCGTTTATCAGGACAGGAAGAAGCATATGCGCGGTGGGCACGGGGCTTCTGGTTTATTTCGGCACCGCAGATATTGCATGGGCCATATTTAATATTGCATTGATAGTGATCGGGCTGGTAGTCATTGCCGATGGACTTTACTGGAATATCCCGGCTGAAAAGATAAGGAGACAATTCCCCTATTGTGTTGGAGATATGGAAACAATTATTCCTGATTACGGTCGGCCGACACGTTATTGGGAGAAGGTGGTTTTCAATCATGATGCTCGCTAACACAGGATCGCATAGATTTCTCATATTGGTGGAACGGGGTATCCTGGCGGATGAGGAACTCCGTAAAGCAGAGCATACGGCTATTGCGAGGAGTATCGACCTTGAAAGAGTTCTGCTCAGAGAGTATGATGTACCGCGGTTTATTTTGCTCAAGGCGCTTTCGGAGTATTATCAATGCCCCACTATAGAGTATGACGAGAGAATGCTCATACCCCCCGGATTATTATCGGCGGTTAATGGAGACATGCTTTCCATAAGCCTGTGGTTTCCGGTCATCATGGATGGTGATACCGTAATTATAGCGGCAAACAATCCCGAAGATCCGGCGGTACTGGATGAGGCCAAAAGGTTTATCAAGGCAGAGAAATACGAATTCCGGGTGGCCCTTGCAGAAGATATTCAGTGGTTTATCCAGGACTTCCTTCATGCAAGGCCGGGTTATCTCTGGGGTACCGAGAGGACCGGTCTTTCCTTCTGGCGCACCACCATGGCACAGTGGCGGACGAGACTGGCGTGCTGCAGGACCGACATGGCAACGGCAAGGACCGGGCTTGCCTTCCTCAGGTGGGGGCTCGGGTTTATTGCCGTAGCAAATACCCTTATGCGAACCCACAAGCTACCGATAACATATCCCTTTTACTGGTCGATTATTGCTGCGGGATTTTTCCTTGGGTTCTTTGGCTTATCAAGATACCTGAAGATACGGAGATCTGAAATGAATCCCCCGGAACGCCGGACTATTGTGGGAATGACCTCTGCAACCATGGGCTTTCTAAAGGGCTATCACCTTATTGAAACCACCGATGTTGAAATATCCATGAAGAAGAGCATGCTTGCCCGTATTGCCGATTTGCTGGCCAGCCACTGCACCATTCTCTACCCATCTCCATCCAGCAAGGAACGCACCCATCTTGCACGGGAGAGGAGTGTGCTTGGAGCGCAACGGACAATGGCTGCATGTTACCGCACCATCTATGCCCGGGCAAGGACAGGGCTTGCCTTAATCCGGACAGGTTTTTCCTTTGCAAGTCTCGGCCTCGGCCTGCTGCACTATTTCGGGCTCAGTTCATTGTCGGTATTTGATGTCATCCTTATTGTTGCGGGGATGCTCATGGTCGTGGACGGCCTGTTGTGGTATATACCGGTGAGAAAGGAACAGGCCGAACTCCCGAGCTGTCCTATGCCCCAATGAGGGCTGTGCCGGAGGTTCAGCTCTTAACTCATTTTTCCGAGGCCGATTCAGTGGGTCCCGGCCTTACCTTTAACCTCAAACTCTTTCTTTATCTTTTCCAGCATCTTTTCTCCAATGCCCCTGACTTTAAGCAATTCATCCATATCCTTTACAGGTCCATGTTCCTGTAGATACCCTAAAACTGCTGATGCCTTTTTGTCACTGATCCCTTTGACTGTAATCAGGGCTTTAAGTGTGGCCTTGTTAATGTCCTTCTTCTGCAGTATATCCGCCGACACAGCGGCTCCTCCTGAGACAAGAAAAACACCTAAAATCATAACGACAATCAAATTTGCTTTCATTCAGTCCTCCCCGGGTTTTATATTTTTATGTGTTCAGAAACATTATACCTTAAGACGCCCCTTCTTTTTTTAATACAACCCTGGTTGTTTTTATCAGTATAACAATATCCAGCCAGAGATTCCAGTTTCTTACATACCATGAGTCAAGAGATACACGGTATTTGTAAGAAGTGTTGCTCCTGCCGCTTACCTGCCATAGCCCCGTTATCCCCGGAGGTACGCGATAGTAGAACTCGGCGTTCTCTTTATAATATTTTTCAATCTCTTCCTGAACAACAGGTCTTGGTCCCACGAGGCTCATCTCTCCCTTCAACACATTGAATATCTGCGGGAGTTCATCGAGAGAGGTCTTTCTGAGAAATTTACCAAAACCTGTTATCCTCGGGTCATTCCTGAGTTTCCAGTATTCCTCCCACTCAGTCATAGCCCCGGGGTCAGTTTCAAGGATACCCTTCAATCGTTCCTCTGCATCCTGGTACATCGTCCTGAATTTGTAACACATAAACGGCCTGCCGCTTCTCCCTATCCTCTCCTGTTTAAATATGGCCGGCCCTTTAGATGTTATTCTTATGAGTATGGAAATAATCAGTACCGGGATTATAAGGAGCAGGAAGAGTATAAAGCCGGCGGTATAATCAAATAGCCTTTTTGCTATGTAATTGAACGGTCTTGCAAGGTTGTTCTTTATCTCGATTACAATCGTCTGCTCATTAAAGAAATGCCTCAACTCCGTACCAAGTACTGCGATACCGGATATATCGGGGATGTAGAGGGTGTTTTCCACCTTGTGCTGAATGGCGTTTATAATCCTCACAAGCCTCTGTTTGTCGAGCTCGGGCTTGGCTATTACGATGTCATGGATGACTCCCATCTTTATGTACCTGTCTATCTTGTCTATGTATCGGTGTATTCTTACCCCGTCTATATCTCTCTGGCCGTTAGGCTCCTCATCAATGAAGCCGGCCACATCATAACCGAGGTTGGGTTCATTCCTGAGTGCGGCAAGGGCGAGTCTCCCTGCCGCGCCGGTGCCTAATATCAGTACTTTCCTCTTCATCAGTCCAAAAGAATACAGGAGTCTCTTTATACTGGTCCGTATGACAGGGAAGAACAGAAGCGACAGGAGGGACATGGTCAGGAGCAGTATTCTTGAGAATGCTGCTCCCTGTTTTCCGATAAAAAGGACGGTGAAAATTGTGAGTGAGGCAAAAAGTGTGCACTTAGACAGGAGCTTTGCCTCATCCCAGAAGGCAAACCTCTTTGAGTATGCACCTTCATATGCAAGGATGAAGAACCATATCGGAAATATCCAGTAATACATGCCTATCCCGTATTCAAATGGCGGCAAGTTATGGACGAATACGAGGGGAATGATGTCGTCTCTTATAAAGGCCGATAAATAGAAAAAAGCTGACAGAGTAAGGATATCCGAGCTTGCCAGTAAGAAAACACCTATTCTGTTCTTCATCTTGGGATTAAATACCCTGATTTTCACCAGCCCTCCGCGTGAAACGTTTAAAGTATAACAATAAACATCCGGGTTTTATATTATGAAAAAAGGGCTGGTTTCGTCAAAGACTTGAAATAATGTCACGTTCTCCATATAATTAAAAACATGCTTTCCAGACTCCTGAGCGCTACTCTTATTGGTATTGAGGCACATCCCGTTGAGGTGGAAGTGGATATTACCTCAAAAGGGCTCCCTCATTTCTCCCTGGTGGGGCTTCCTGATACAGCAGTCAAGGAGAGCAGGGACCGTGTGAGGGCGGCACTGAAAAACACGGGTTTTGTCTTTCCATTAAAGCAGATTACCGTGAATCTTGCACCTGCAGACCTGAAGAAAGAAGGGTCCTCCTTTGATCTGTCCATTGCACTTGGGGTCCTTGCCTCTGAGGGAGTTTTTGCTTCTGAATCCCTTAAGGGCTATATGGTGACGGGAGAGCTCTCTCTTGACGGAAGACTCAAGCCCGTAAGGGGTGCCCTGTCCATGGCCATAAAGTCCAGGGATATGGGGCTTAAAGGGATTATTTTGCCTGCGGAGAATGCACCGGAGGCTGCAGTGGTAGACGGCTTTCCAGCATATGGAATGAGTAATATCACTGAGGTCATAGAATTTTTGAAGGGGGATATTTCCGTAGATCCATACTTGACAGACCTTGAAGAGGTTTTGAATATAGCCTCGCAATATGAGGAGGACTTTGCAGAGGTCAGGGGGCAGGAGCATGCAAAGAGGGCAACAGAGGTTGCTGCTTCGGGAGGACACAACATTCTCATGATAGGGCCTCCCGGGTCGGGAAAGACCATGCTGGCAAAGCGCCTTCCGACCATACTTCCGGGGATGACGTTTGAAGAGGCACTCGGGGCTACCAGGATACACAGTGTTGCCGGCAACCTTAACTCAGGACAGTCCCTGCTTGCAACCAGGCCCTTCAGGTCCCCTCACCATACCATATCAGACGTGGCCCTTATAGGCGGCGGACAATTTCCAAGGCCTGGAGAGGTATCCCTTGCACATAACGGTATACTCTTTCTTGATGAACTCCCCGAATTCAAGAGAAACGCACTTGAGGTCCTGAGGCAGCCGCTCGAGAATGCAGAGGTCACAGTGTCAAGGGCAGCGGCCTCTGTTACATATCCTGCAGGGTTTATGCTGGTTGCTGCCATGAACCCCTGTCCCTGTGGTTATATTGGTGATGCAAAGCACCAGTGTACATGCACGCCGGGGCAGATACACAGGTACAGGACAAAGGTGTCGGGTCCATTACTTGATCGTATAGACATCCATATAGAGGTGCC
>CAZXDE010000001.1:39889-46960 GCA_964639515.1 uncultured Thermodesulfovibrio sp. | reverse complement strand
CAATGTCAAAAAAGGGCATTTTTAGACTTTTCACGACTTCATCAATCCTTATATGTCCTTGAGAGTAGAAATATGACGATTGCCAACCCGGCAAATACCATCAGGAGAAAGGCAGAGAAGTTCTTTCTGAATTCAAGTTCTTTAAAGGTTTTATCTGTCTTTTCCTCAATGAGACCCAATTTCCTTGCAAACTTGTCTGTGCTCTTCTTAACGAGGTTAACATTAACGATGTGAAAGAGGGTACGGTATTCTACATGGGTACGGAAGAGACTCCTGTCTTCCTCATCGGTAAAAACTCCCTCACTCTTTAATTTCTTCAGGTCATTGTCTATATCCCTTATCTTTTTTTCCGTAAGGAAAAGCGCCTGCTTCATAATCTTGGCCCTTTCATAGGAATGGCATTTTGAGCACCGCGACTCATTTATAATCTTTATACTCGCCTTCTGAATATTGTGAGAGCCGTGACAGGTTACACAGTTTGGCCCTGTCTTTGAAGCTTTAAGGGCCTTTCCGTGACCGCTTTCAAGATAGTTTTTCAGTATGCCGATATGGCATTTACCACAAAAGGCGGGAACATCGCTGTATTTTGGAGTGCCGATAAACCCCCTTTCAGGCGACATTGCCATCTCGGCATCTTCAGGATCACCACCATGACAGTTTTGGCATGAAACATTATTCTGGTAATGCCAGCTCTTTTTCCACTCCTGCGGGATATCACGAAACTCGGGCTTTATAATATCCGAGGTATGACATTTAATACATACATTCTCCTCAACAAGTCCACCCGCCCATGGTTTGGTAAGAAACTCCTTCCCAAAAACATCCCTGTATCCTGCATCAGCAGTTGTAACAACCGTCAAAAAGGTTAAAAGCATCAGTATTGCAAGGATATATCTCATGAAGACCTCCCCCACATGGTTAATACGACCCATAGGACCAGCGATACAGTAAAAGTGGCAAGCAGAAGGGGTCTCTTTAGTATGTCTCTCTCTGTTTCCGTATCAAAAAACGGCCACAAAAGGAATGTGCCTATAAGGGCTATCTGCATACTTATTCCAAAGAATTTATTCGGAATAAGCTTCAGCATCTGATAAGGTGCCAGAAAGTACCACTGAAGTTTTATAGAAGCCGGCGTCATTAGAGCATTAGCAGGAATATTGGAAGTCTCGGGCAGAAACAGTGTCGGGATGAAAGTGATTATGAAAAACATTACAACAAGATACAGCGCCACCATATACAGTTCTTTCAGTACAAAGTATGGATAAAAAGAATTACCGTCAGGATAACTTGCGTGCCTGTATTCGGTCCAGGGCTTTGCCTCTTCAGCTGATACATCAAATGGGGGTGAAGAGAGACCTATGCGCCTTATTAGAAAAACATGAATAACTATAAATGCTACAAGAATAGGGGGCAGAAACGCTACATGAAGGGCAAAAAATCTGTTCAATGTTATCCCGGAAACAAATTCACCACCCCTTAGTATATTGGCAATATAATCACCGACATACGGGAAAGCAGCAGGTATGGCAGTGATTACGGTTGTGGTCCAGTAACTCAACTGACTCCAGGGCAGAAGATATCCGCTGAGACAGAATGTGAGAGTTACAAACAACATTAACCAGCCGGCAATCCAGGTCAGCTCTCTTGGTTTTTTATAGCTCCCCATAAAAAACACGGAAAACATATGGAGAAAGATTACTGCTACCATCAGATTACTTCCCACCACATGCATTAATCTGAATAGCCATCCGAAAGGTGCCGTCGTCATTATATACTGAACGCTTCTGAATGCATGGTCGGAGTGCGGGACATAGTAAACAAGGAGAAAAAACCCTGAAACAGCCTGAATTATAAACGCAACAAGAGCAACACCCCCAAGGGTGTAAAAAATGTTCGTATTTCCCGGAATACGATAACTTCTTAATCTAGTGTTGAGGTCCTCAAGACCTATTCTTATTTCGAGACCTTTCTTTATCCTTTGCCACATAAAGACTCCGCTTTAGAATTTTTTTAATCATTGCCGTACCCTGTACGGCATATATTCCCTTAACCTATCAGGATAGTCTCTCCCTCTACACGCAGGGGGAATTCTCCAAGTGGTTTCGGGGGTGGGCCTGAAAGGACTTTTCCATCTAAATTAAATACTCCAGCGTGACAGGGGCAAATGAGCTCGCCTTTCGCTTTATTATATCCTACAAGACACCCAAGGTGAGTACATACCCTTGAGAGGGCTATATACCCTTTACCCGGTCTGTTAATGATAATTGCAGGGATATCGTTAAAGACTATCTCCCTTGCTTCTCCGGCCGGTATCTCGTTTTTCTGAAGGCTCAATCGTTTCACTTCTACTTTTTTACTTGGGGGAGCAATGAATCTGACCAGGGGATACGCAAACGATATCAACGTTGTTGAGCCAAGCAAAGCCAGTAGTGATTTCAAAAATTTACGTCTCTTCATACTCCCCCCAAGGACCGGGCATATTTTAAATCTCGTTGTCAGTATAAGTAAAACTAATCACGGTTGTCAACAAGTCTCAGGGCTGAAATACTGAAATCAACTATTGCTTTCCTGCTTTCTTTTTGTCGGGAAAAAGTATAACAATGCTTATTCTCCTGTTTTTCGGGTCTCGCGGACTATCCGTAAAAAGCGGAGCCGTATCTGCATAACCAACGACACGGACTATCCTTGCCGGAGCTATCCCGAGTCTTTCCAGGTCCCGTCTTGCAGCATTTGCCCTGTCGGCAGAAAGTTCCCAGTTGGTATAATTACTATTTGATGAATAAGAATATGAATCCGTATGTCCCTCTATGAAGAGCTTGTTATTTATATTGTTAATGTTATCTGCAAGCACCCTTAGTATCTCTTCGGCCTTGGGGGTAAGTTCAGCGCTGCCGGACGGGAACATGGAACTGCCGTTTTTATCAATAATCTCTATTTTTACTCCTTCTTTCACGATCCTCACAAGTATCTGATCTTTTATATCGCCCAGCAGGGTTTCAACTGCCTCTTTTATGGCCTGCTGGAGGGCCTCCGGTGTGACGCCCTTGTCTCCGAAGGTCCCGTAAGAGTCCGAAAAGGCCTTATCAGAGGTCTCTCCCGGCTCATTAAACATCTCGCTGGACTTATCCATAAAGGACGTGCCTCCCTTCTCGAAAATACTGAACTCCTTGAAGTATGTAGCAATCCTTGCCCGTTTTTCCGGAGAGACCATCGTTACCAGCCAGAGGAGGAGAAAAAAGGCCATCATCGCAGTTACAAAGTCTGCATATGCCACCTTCCAGCTTCCCCCATGACGTTCGCCTTCACCGGTCTTTTTTACCTTTTTGATTATTATCTTCGAGTCTTTCATTTGCTTTTATCCATCGTTCATTTCTTCCTTACCGTCTCTTCGAGTTCATTGAATGAGGGTCTGTCAGACGTAGGAATTGCCCTTCTGCCGAACTCTATAGCCATCTGCGGGGCTGCTCCCCCTACAAAAGATACCAGGGCTATTCTTATAATCTGAAAGCTGATACCGTCCTCCTGTACCTTTGCCTCGAGATTGGTAGCTACAGGGCCGACGAAGCCGTAACACATCAGGACTCCGAGAAACGTCCCCACCAGCGCTGCGCCTATGCTCTCACCAAGAACCTCAGGAGGTTCGCTAATCTTGCCCATTGTAAGAACCACTCCGAGGACAGCGGCCACTATGCCGAGCCCGGGCAGGGCATCTGCAACCCTTGCTATGTTATGAGCCGGGATCATTGCCTCATGATGGTGGGTGTCCGTCTCGAGCTCCATCAGGTTGTCCAGCTCATAAGGCGGTACATTTGTGGAGATTATCACCTTGAGGTTATCGCAAAGGAAACTTACTGCATGATGGTTGGACATTACCGCCTTGTATTTTAAAAACAGGGGGCTCTTCTCGGGATTTTCAATGTCCGCCTCTATAGATATAAGCCCCTCCTTCCTGATCTTGGAAAATATATTATAGAGCAGGCTCAGGAGTTCAAGGTAGCCGGACTTGCCCATCCCCCCCGAGGAGAAAAGTTTTCCCAAACTCTTCAGTATCATTGAGAGGACCTTGGGGGGGGCGGCTATGATGAGAGAACCGATAGCAGCACCAAATATGATAACTACCTCCGCCGGCTGCATCAGGACACTGAGGTTGCCGTGTTCCATCAGGTAGCCACCAACTACAGCTCCCAGGACGACCAATATTCCAATTATGACAAACATGAGCTCTTCTTAATTTATCGGCTTAATTAACTAAAACTTTAGGTCTGATTTAAATATGATGAATGGGTTAAAATATTTTAAGTGGATAGACAGACCGTTATATGTATTGGTGGTGCACATAGTGGATGCGGCAAAACCACTGTGGCCGAAAACCTCATGAGGTTGCTCGGAGGTTCATGGGGTGCAATCAAGTATACAAAGACCGCTTTTTACACCTCGGTAAGTCGAAATCCGGAGGCCCCTGAGGATAAGGATACTTCCCGCCTCCGTCGGGCAGGGGCCGGGGATGTGCTCTGGGTTCAGTCACCTGATACCGGCCTTGAAGAGACGATTGATATGGCCGTTAATCTGCTCGCACATTGTGAAGGGATAATGGTTGAAGGTAACTCTCCAATTGAGTTTTTATCCCCTGATATAGTAATATTTGTCTTTGGAAAAGACACCGGCAGGTTAAAGCCATCTGCCTTGAGGATTCTCAAAAAAGCCGATATCGTAATATCTCAGGATGAAATTCCCGGGTCAGACCCCTCAAACCGTGAGCAATCCGAACCATGCAGGGATGAGATTATCCATTTTGGCATCAGGGAAAGGGCCTGTTTTCAAAAACTCAAAGCCATCATCATGAATAAAAGAGAAAAAACGGATACTTCAGCGAGTTCAGTAAATCCAACTGATAATGTGACCAGGGAAGAGACGTCTCACATTGAAACGGACTCTCCTGTGAAGACTGCAAGCAATCCGGGTGAGGAACTCCTCAGACATGCAAAAGATAAGCGAATCCCCTGCAAGACGGCAAGAAAGATAGCAGTACAAACGGGTCTTCCCTATCATGAAATCGGTAAATTAGCAGATGAACTTGATATAAAGATTACAGACTGTGAGCTTGGTTGTTTCTAATGGTTATTCTCTTTGAACTTGCATTAACTTTTTACTTTGCAGCAACAATCGTGGGAGTTGTAGAGCTTTTCAGGGGGAGCCGGGCAACAACCAGAATAATGCTCGTCCTTGCCGCCGTTGGTTTTATCCTCCATACCGCCAATATCGTCCTGAGTGTCTTCTCCGGCCACATACCGGTCACAAATATGCACGAGGCATCTTCTTTCTTTTCATGGTGCATCGTGCTCCTCTTTTTTTA
Source organism: uncultured Thermodesulfovibrio sp. (assembly GCA_964639515.1). Classification (GTDB taxonomy): domain Bacteria; phylum Nitrospirota; class Thermodesulfovibrionia; order Thermodesulfovibrionales; family JdFR-85; genus BMS3Bbin07. The sequence continues at coordinate 41,607 of CAZXDE010000001.1, read as the reverse complement.
TGTTGAATACAGGTACAGAATAGGTCTGCTTGGTTCTTTTATCATGCCGATTGTATTTATACTTATGCTTTCATCCTCCGTCCTGCCCCGGGAGATAACACCCGTAAGCCCCATGCTCCGGAGTTCCTGGCTTGGCATTCACACAGCCCTGGCATTTTTAGGAGATGCTGCCTTTGCCATGGCCGCAGGCATAGGGGTTATGTATCTTGTTCAGGAACACTTTGTAAAGACAAAACGCCTCGGAAACCTCTTTCAGAGGTTGCCGAGTCTACAGATACTTGATGAGGTGAGCTACAAACTCATAACACTTGGGTTTCCCCTGCTGACACTTGCGATCATTACCGGTGCCCTCTGGGCGGAGAGTGCCTGGGGGAGTTACTGGCGATGGGACCCCAAAGAGGTCTGGTCACTGATTACATGGCTCGTCTATGCCCTTGTCCTGCATGTGAGGCTGACCGCGGGCTGGAGGGGCAAAAAGGCGGCAATACTTTCAATTCTTGGGTTCTCCGTTGTGCTGTTTACGTTTTTTGGAGTAAATCTGCTACTGAAGGGGGTTCACAGCTTTGTAAGATGAGGGTATTGGTAACCGGACTTAATCATAAGACCGCCCCTGTAGAGGTACGGGAAAAACTGGCCTTTGACGGCCCTGGACTGGAGGAGGGACTGGATAGTTTCCTTCAGCTACCGGAGGTGAAAGGGGCGATGATACTCTCCACCTGCAACAGGGTTGAGATATATGCCCACGTCGGCAACCCTGAAAGGGCCGTTGATTCCGTAAAGGCCTTCCTCTCGGAATTTCATTCCATTGATCCCGGGGCCCTTGAAAACTCTCTATACTTCTACACTGACAGGGATGCAATAAGGCACGTCTTCAGGGTTGCCTCAAGCCTTGACTCAATGGTTGTCGGAGAGCCGCAGATATTGGGACAATTGAAGGACGCCTTTGAATTCGCCCTCACAAAGGGGGCTACAGGTATCCTCCTGAACAGGCTTCTGAAGAAGGCCATAACCGTTGCAAAGAGGGTAAGGACGGAAACAAGGATTGCTGAAAATGCCGTATCCATAAGTTATGCCGCTGTAGAGCTGACAAAAAAAATATTTACCGACCTCAGCGAAAAGAGATTCATGCTCCTCGGGGCCGGCGAGATGGCGGAGCTGGCAGTCAGGCACCTTATCAAAAGCGGAGTACAGGATGTATCTGTAGTAAACAGGACTTATGAACGGGGAGTTGAACTTGCAAGGGAGTTTTGCGGCAGGGCCGTAAGGTTCGAAGACTTTATAAAGGAACTTGTGCACATGGATATTATTATCTGTTCAACCGGTGCCCCCTCATACATACTCCATAAGTCGGATATGCAGATGATAATGAAGGGCAGGAAGAACAGGGCCGTCTTTATAATCGACATATCCGTTCCCCGCAATATTGATCCGGAGATAAATGATATTGACAACGTCTACCTCTATGATGTGGATGACCTTCAGGGAGTTGTTGACTCAAACATTATGGGAAGGGAAAAAGAGGCTGAGAAGGCTGAAGAGATCATTGAGGAGGAGCTTGAGAAGTTTTTAAAATGGCAGACATCCCTTGATTCCGTCCCCACTATAGTGGCCCTCCGTAACAGGGCGGAGGAGATAAAGCAGGCAGAGCTTGAAAAACTTATGAACAGGCTTGAAGGTGTGGACGAAAAACAGAGGAAGGCGATCGAATACACTGTCTC
>CAZXDE010000001.1:16612-39789 GCA_964639515.1 uncultured Thermodesulfovibrio sp. | reverse complement strand
CTCAGACGGTCATGCCAGTTGCTTAACATCAGACCTGATTTAAGAATAGGGCAATTACGGGGCAACCTTGATACACGGTTGAAAAAACTTGACGAGGGACGGTTTGATGCCATAATCCTTGCTGCTGCCGGTGTTATGAGGCTCGGCTGGCACGAAAGGATAACAGAGGTGCTTCCACCCGGGATAAGCCTCCCGGCAATAGGACAGGGTGCTGTAGGAATTGAGTGCAGGGCCGGGGACGATTTTATAAACAACCTGACCGAGGCCTTAAATCACGAGGAGACCTCTGTCTGTGTCAGGGCTGAGAGGGCCTTCCTGAAAAGGCTTGAAGGGGGTTGCCAGGTACCGGTTGGTGCCTATGCAAGGCTGATTAACGGAAAAATTGTAATGGAAGGTCTTGTAGGAAGTGTATCCGGTGAGAGGATTATAAGGGAGCAAATGGAGGGTGACCAGGATGTTGCAGAATCCATTGGCATCAGGCTTGCCGAGAATCTGCTCTCAAGGGGCGCAAAGGAGATACTTGATAGTGTTTATGGGAGAGACTTGGCACGTTAATCGAAAAAGGAGTGAGTTTATATCCGACTGAGGTGAATGTATGAAAGTGACAAAAGGTAAGGTATCTCTCGTTGGGGCAGGGCCCGGAGATATCGGGTTATTGACAATAAAAGGGCTGAAGTGTCTGCAGAAGGCCGATGTTGTGGTTTATGACTTCCATCTCAATGTCCAGATACTGGATTACATAAAGGGAGGGGCTGAACTTATCTATGCAGGAAAGCGTGGTGGGCGCCATGATATGACACAGGAGGAGATAAATTCCGTTCTGGTCTGCAAGGCGCTGGAAGGAAAGGATGTATGCAGGCTGAAGGGTGGCGACCCCTTTGTCTTTGGCAGGGGAGGCGAAGAGGCTGAAGTCCTTACAGGGGAAGGGATTGAGTTTGAGATTGTCCCTGGTATCAGTTCAGCTATTGCCGCACCGGCCTATGCCGGAATTCCCCTGACACACAGGGATTATGCCTCCTCTTTTATTGTAGTCCCCGGCAATGAGGCATCAACAAAAAAGGAGAGCAGTATTGATTGGGCAGCCCTTGCAGGGGGCAACGGAACGATCGTCTTTCTTATGGCCGTAAAGAATATAGAGGACGTCTCAGGGAGACTTATTGAGAATGGCAAGGACCCGAATACACCTGTGGCGGTAATACGCTGGGGAACAAGGTCTGAGCAGAGAACCATTGTCTCAACCATCAGGGATATCCCCGAGGCAATAAAGAGCAGCGAGATAAGGCCCCCGGCTGTGGTTGTCGTGGGAGAGGTTGTGAAGCTCAGGGACAAACTAAACTGGTTTGAGAAAAAACCGCTTTTTGGTCATAGGGTACTGGTTACCCGGGAGCATTCAGAGGGGTTTGAACCACTTGAAGAGCTCGGCGCCGAGGTGACGGTATTCCCAACCATCAAGGTGGTACCACCGGAGTCATGGAAAGAGCTTGACGCTGCAATCAGTAAAGTCGGCACCTATAAATGGCTTGTCTTCACAAGCGCAATCGGTGTGAGATTCTTTTTCCGGAGGTTTTTTGAACTCAACAGGGATGTTAGAGACCTCTTCGGGATAAAAATATGCGCTATCGGTACAAAGACAGCAGATGAGGTCGGAAAATACGGACTCAGGGTCGACCTTATCCCGGATAGCTTCAGGGCAGAGGGACTTATCAAGGCATTTGGAGGACCTGATGCTTTCAGGGGCCTGAAAATACTGCTGCCGCGTGCAGCGGCGGCAAGGGAGGTCTTTCCCGGGAAAGTAAGAGAGTCCGGGGGAGAGATAGATGTTCCGGTCACTTACAGGGCAATAAAACCCGGAAGTCAAGGCAAGCGGATTAAACGGTTCCTCAGAGAAGGAAAGATTACCATTGCAACGTTCACTTCCGAAGCCACATTTACCAATTTCCGCGAAATGCTGGGTGATGAGGCAGGGGGGCTGATGTCAAATGTCATGATTGCTGCAATAGGTCCTGTTACTGCAAGGGCTATTGAGAAGACGGGACTGAAAGTGGATATTACGCCGAAAACCGCTACGGTGGACGCAATGGTTGAAGAGATTATCAGGTACAGTCTTCAGCCTTCCAGCCGTATCCATTAATGTACGTCAAAAATGTGGCAATGGACGAGGTCCAACCCGACAGGCACTAATCTGATATCTCATCTGAAAACAGAAATGGTTTGTGCATAAGCACACGGTTTCTCCCTTCCCTTTTCGCCTGATAAAGGGCCGCATCCGCCAATTGAATCACCTCATGGATTGATCTGCCGTCAGCGGGAAAACTTGCTACACCACCGCTGATCGAAACAAGACCCAGGGGTTGTTTTTCCCTGTTGGCAAAAGGATGATCTGCGATTAATTCCCGAACCCTTTCGGCATAAACAAAGGCCTCCTCCTTTGAAATCTCGGGCAGCATGACAATAAATTCCTCTCCCCCGTAGCGTGCAACAACTGATGTCTTTCGTGTGAATTTACTCACCAGATCACTAAGTTCTTTCAAAAGCTGGTCTCCCTCAGCATGACCATTGGTGTCATTGTAGTGTTTAAAATTATCAATATCAAAAAGGAAAATCGAGATTGCAATATCCTCCAGAATAGCTTTCTCCACAAACTTCTGGACCATATGGAAGAAGTAACGGCGGTTATAGAGCCCGGTAAGCGGATCGACTTCCGCCTCTTTCTTTGCACCGCTCAGAAACTTCTGATTGAACAACGCCACACTTGCAATGTCTGCAATCATCTTCAGCAGGCTCCCCTCGTTACCACTGGGTGTTTTGACCTCCCCGGCACCTATGACACCAAGCAGGCGATTGCTGAAATGAATCGGCGCAGCCATATAAAGCTGTGTCTCCACATGCTCAGAACCCTTTTTCCTGTTATATCCTTCATCCCCCCGGCCTTTAATCCTGAGCATTCGATGTTGTCCGGCCCGGCCAATCAACCCCTCCCCCAGGGCATACGCAACATGGTCCTCTACCTCGCCATCCGGGGATACCCTCTTTAAGAGATCATCCTCTTTGTCAAAGATATAGAGCTCAACCGTATCTGTGGCAATGATATCCCTTACCAGTCGAATAATCGTGGCGGTGATTTTGTCAAAATCGAGGGTGGTGTTCAGGTGCATGACCGCCGTGGGGATGTTCAGCATAAAAACCAGATAGCTGCTGTTAAGCTCATTCAAACGTTGCACCTCGGACTGAAGCGTCCGGATATTCTGGTCCCTCAGGGATATCTCCCTGAGTGTGCTTATATCCTCCTTCTCTTGTATTTCATCAGGTTCCCTGAACAGTCCGACTATATACATCAGCACACTAATAACACCCACGGCTGCTGCCATAAATATTAAAACTTTTACAATTGATTGCATGTCTTCCATAATAGATATCCACCAAGCCTGCAGCCGTCGTGCAGTTCGTTTTTATTTTACATGATTTCTATTAAACAAGTTTCCTCTTCCTGCATACTTGAATCTTAATATAACATAAAAATTAAGCAAGTATCGTGCCCACGTTCCAGACATTCTTGACAGAAAAGCTTGTTGGAGCCTGTTGCAAAATCGAAAACATTAACAAAAAATAATCTAATTCCGATACAAAAGGCTTAAAAGTCAATGCAACAAGAATACCTGCTAATACATTGCATACATTAAGTTCTTCACCCCCGGGCATCCGGGTGAACGGCCTGGGGTGACAAAAAACGACACTGCATTTGAGAAACTAATTTCACAATTTATAACCTTTATTCTCTATTGACTTTTCAGGAGACAGCACGGATCAGACAAAGTTCGGATCTGCACGGTTTGTTTTAGTTGCTGTAAAATGTGTAAAATATTAGACCCGTTCGGGCACTAAGTGCAATTTAATTGAACTACAGACCTCAGAAAAAGATTATTTCCAGGAATTCCCGCACAATCCCTGGAGGAAAAAAGGAAATCAACTTGCAACACTCTGTTAGTGAACTGAAAGAGGAGAAAAATATTACAAACAAACCGGCCTGGTTAAAAAAACTATCTATAGTAATCCCGCTCTATAACGAAGAAGAGAACATCGAAGAACTCCACAGGAGACTTACCGACGTGCTTCCATCCCTCGGAATTGATTATGAACTCATATATGTGGATGATGGAAGCACAGATAAAACCCCGTTGCTCCTGAACGCCTTATCCCTCTCGGACCGGCGCGTAATGGTATTGATCCTGAGGCGAAACTTTGGCCAGACCGCCGCCTTTGCTGCCGGCTTTGACCTTGCACAAGGTGACGTTATCATAACCTTGGATGGCGACCTGCAGAATGACCCGGCAGATATACCAAAACTCCTTTCTCTTATCAATGAATTCGACCTTGTGAGCGGATGGAGAAAGGAGAGGAAAGACCCCTATTTCAGCAGACGACTCCCCTCAATGGCTGCCAACTGGCTTATAAGCAGGGTAACAGGGGTCAGGCTTCATGATTACGGGTGCTCTTTAAAGGCTTACAGGCGTGAGGTTATTAAAAGTCTGAGACTTTATGGAGAAATGCACAGGTTTATCCCTGCTGTGGCAAGCTGGTATGGAGTGAGCGTGGCAGAGGTGGAGACCACTCATCATCCGAGACTCAGGGGCAAATCAAAATACGGTATCTCCCGTACAGTCAAGGTTATGCTCGACCTTATAACGGTAAAGTTCCTGCAGAGCTTCTCCACAAAACCCATACAGTTCTTTGGTCCCCTGGGACTGGGTTGTGGCTTTATCGGATTTTCCCTCTCTCTTTATCTCACATTCAGAAAAATCCTGTTCGGTGAATCCATAGGAGGCAGACCTCTTCTACTTTTAAGTATCCTCCTGATAATTGTCGGAATTCAGCTTATAGGCATGGGGCTTATAAGTGAGATGCTCGTAAGGGTTTATCACGAGAGTCAGAGAAAACCAATCTACGTAATCAAGGAGCTCCTTGGCCAAAAAAAGAAATAAAGTATTCATACTCCTGGTGAAGATAACCATAAGCTCAGCCATCCTCTATTTTGTATTGAGGAAAGCAGGGATTCGGGAAGTATATCTCACTCTCAGGGAGATGAATCCCCTCAGCTTCATTGCCGCACTGCTGCTTTATTTACTGTCCCTGTTTACATCAACCATCAGGTGGAAGGTCCTGCTTACACCACTTGGAAAGAAGTTCGGTAACCTGAGCACCTTCAGGCTCTTCTCGCTCTACCTTATGGGGGCCTTTTTCAACCGTTTCCTGCCCGGCATAGTCGGTGGAGATGCAGTCAGGACCTACTATCTTTACAAGGACACAGACAGGGGGTCTCTGTCTCTCGCGACGGTCTTTGCCGACAGGTATATGGGCTTTCTGGCAATGATCACTCTCGGACTTATCGCCATTCCCTTTGGAATAAATAAAATACGGGGTACCGGTGTGGAATGGGCAGTACCTGTAATAGCATTGATCTTTATAGCAATCAGTTTCTTTATTTTTGTCCTCAAGATCGGAAAAAGGTTTTCCACGATAAGAGGCTTCCATAAATACTTCAGAAAACTGAAGGACTCCCCCATAGTGCTCTTAAAGACCTTTGCCCTCTCGATCGTCATACAGGTTATAGGAGTCTGCTCTGTCTACATCCTGTCTGTCGGCATTGGGGCTGATGCATCCCTGATAGAATTCTTCCTCTTCATACCCATAATAAATACCCTCACAACCCTTCCCATATCAATATCAGGGCTCGGCATCAGGGAGGGGGCATTTGTAATGCTCCTGGGACTTACAGGAATTTCACCCGGTGTAGCCACCTCGATATCCCTTGCATGGTTCCTCTCTTATACGGTGGGTTCCATGCCCGGAATAATCGTATACATCAAATGGAGGGTTAAAGATGAACCCGAAGGCCCTTCAGTCCCAGCATAACCCGGCAATAAAGAAGGTCCTCAAACTGAGAAGCAGGCCTGAAAAGTATGCACCCGCTCCCAAAAGCCTCTCCGGCGAGGTACTGATTGAAGGGCCAAGACCCCTCACGATGGCCATTGAAGCCGGGGCCGCAATCAAGTCGGCACTCATCACAGAGGACATTCTGAATGAGGCGGGATACGACTCCATACTCGAAAAACTTACCGGTCTCACCATTCCGGTATTCGTTATAGACAAAGACCGGATGGCTCAAATATCCGACACCGTAACACCCCAGGGGATAATTGCAATCTGCAAGGTAAAGGCAAGGGATATCCATGACCTTCACCCGGAAAAGGATGAACTCTTCGTCGTATCCGACGCAATACAGGACCCCGGCAATACAGGAACAATCATCAGGGTCTGTGACGGGGCAGGCATAAGGGCCTTCATCTCCCTCAAGGGCTCTGCCAACCCCTTTAATCCCAAGGTAATAAGGGCATCCGCAGGGAGTGTCTTCAGCCTGGACATTGTCCTGGCAGAAAGAGAGGATTTCATAGAATGGTGCAGGGGGCACAATATCCCCATCCTGATCACAGCGCCTGAGGCAGACAAGACAATATTTGAGTTTGACCTTGAGGGCAGAGGCGCACTGGTCTTTGGAAATGAGACGCAGGGGGTAAGCAAAGATATAAGGCAGGAGGCAGCCTGCAGCCTCAGGATACCCATATATGGAAGGGCTGAGAGTCTCAATGTAGCCTCAACTGCGGCAATCACTATTTACGAGTTTATCACAAAGAAAAGAAAAAGAAACAAAAATCAGACAGGATTAACAGGATGAACAGGATAAAGTAAAATAAACCTCCCCGCTGCAGAGACAGCGGGGTATTGAAAATTTAATAAAACATCCTGTTAATCCTGTCAAAACAATCTTATAATTTCTCCTGATTTTATAATTTCTCCTGCACGTTTTCCCGCCAGACCATAATCGCCAACTCAGGACAGACCTCGGCACAGAGCACACACCCGGTACACTTATCAGGGTCTGTCAGCCTTACAGGATAATAGCCGGCCTTATTGAACACGGAATCCGTCTCGATTATCCCCATCGGACAGGTAACAACACAGTAATCACAACCCTTGCATAGTTCCCTGTCTATCTCAACCCTACCCTTCATCCCGCCTCCCGGTTTTTGCGCAACAACTCCTCGGCATGTCTGAGAGACGGCCCGGTCACAGAGCCACTGAGCATCCTCGCAATCTCCCTTACGCGCTCATCGCGGTCAAGCCCCCTGACCGTCACCGCAACCCCGTCTCCTTCCTCCTCCTTGGTTATGAGGAGATGAAAGACCGCCCTTGATGCAATCTGCGGCAGGTGTGTTATACATATAACCTGGTGTCTCTCTGAAAGTCTCCTCAATCTCTCACCGACTGATTCGGCAGTCTGTCCCCCAACTCCTGCGTCCACCTCATCAAAGACCAGTACCGGCACCCTGTCCACATCTGCAAATACGCTCTTCAGTGCAAGCATCAGCCTTGATAGTTCCCCGCCTGAGGCAACCTTGTTGAGGGGACGCGGCGGCTGACCGGGATTGGCAGAGAAGAGAAAATCGACCCTGTCAACGCCTGTTGACGTGATGGGTATCTCTGTAACCTCTATCCTGAAATCAGGGTGGCTGAAAGCAAGCTCTGAAAGTACTTCCCTTAACATGCCCTCAATCCTCCGGGCCGTCTTTTTCCTCTCCCTGCTCAGGGACCCGGCCTTCTCCATCAATGCTGAGTGAATCCTTTCCAGCTCGTCCTCAATCTCAGCACCCCGCTCTTCAAGTCCCTCTAAATCCTCAAGCTCCGCTGCTGCCTTCTCTCTATAATCAAGGATACTATCCACTGTCTCGCCATACTTTCTCTGAAGGTCTTCAATAAGTGCCAGCCTTGATTCCACGTCTTCAAGTCTCTGCGGCTCACAGTCATACCTCTCCTTGATCTCGCGCAGGGAAGAGGCGGCATCCTGCAGCAGGGAATCTGCATCCCTTAAAACCTTCAGCACCTCTGCCGCAGAGGCATCTATCCGACTGAGCTCTTCGATATTGCCAAGGAGCATGCCGAGTTTCTCCAGAACAGAACCATCCTCATCTTTCAGAACCGAAAATGCCGACTCCCCAAGATATCTCAGGCGAGTAAGGTTGGAAAGAATTGCCTTCTCTTCACGCAACCCCTCTTCTTCCCCACTCTGAAGTCCTGCAGCATCGATCTCGGCAACCTGATACCTCAGGAGGTCTATTCTCTGTGCCCGCTCCCTTGCCTTCTCCTTTATATCCGTAATGGTGTTGAGCAGGCTCCGGTAACCGTCATGGAGTTTACCCACCTCTTTTACAAGGCCGTCAAGTCTACCAAAGGAATCAACAAGCCCCCTCTGGACAGCCGGGGAGAGCAGACTCTGGTGTTCATGCTGGCCGTGCAGGTCGACAAGGTCTTTGCCAAAGGCTGAAAGGGTCTGTATGGTTACAAGGGAATCATTAATATAGGCCCTGCTTCGTCCGGTCCTCGAAACTACCCGTTTTACGATTACACCCTCATCACAGGCAATACCGATTGAATCAAGCAGAAGGCTGTCCTTTATCTCAAAAAAAGCCTCTATCCAGGCCTCATCTGCGCCGGCCCTGATGGAGTCTGAACTCGCCCTGCCCCCAAGTACCAGCTCAACGGCATCCACCACAAGGGACTTGCCGGCCCCTGTCTCTCCTGTTATTACATTCAGGCCTTCTTCAAAGGAGAGACCGAGCTTATCCACAATTGCAAAGTTTTTTATTCTTAACTCTCTCAACATTATAAAAAATTATCATAACAATATCAGAGAAAAAAAGGCCAAGGAAACGGTTAACTTGCTAATTTTCTTGAAATAACGCTTGTTAATCTAATAGAATAGAGGGCACTTAACTGTTATCACGAGATTTTCCAATCCAAACCAAGTATAGAAACAATGGAGGAATCCTTTATGAGTGAAACGATTGAGATCAGATGGCATGGCAGGGGTGGACAGGGCACTGTAACTGCTGCCAAGGTATTGGCTGACGCATGCCTGAGCGGCGGCAAAAATGTACAGGCATTTCCAGAGTATGGCCCTGAAAGGGCAGGTGCACCTCTCAGGGCATATAACCGCATAAGTTCAAAACCACTGAGACTTCACTGTCCGGTTAGCCATCCGAAGATTGTAGTCGTCATGGATGCAACCCTCATTGAGAGCATTGATATCACTGAAGGGACACCGGATGATGCCATACTCGTGATCAACACACACAAGACACCGGAAGAAACAAGAAAAAAACTGAAACTGAAAGAGACCCAGAAGCTCTTTACGATCGATGCAAGCACGATCGCCATGGAGACCATCGAAAGACCCCTCCCGAATTCATGTATGCTCGGAGCCCTTACAAAGGCATCGGGAATAACGGATATTCAGACACTTCTTGATGATGTAAAGGGGAGTTTCGGCAGTAAATTTTCCGAAAAGATTATAACAGGCAATCTTGAGGCAACCAGAAGAGGCTATGAGGAGGTTAAAGAAGGATGAAACTAAAGGGATGGAAAGAACTGGAGATAGGGGCTATTATCCCTGAGGCAGGTAATGCAGAGCAGTACAACACCGGTTCATGGCGTGCCTCCAGACCTCAATGGATAGAGGAAAACTGTATTCAATGTCTCTTTTGCTGGATATACTGCCCTGACTCTTCCGTCACGGTAAAGGACGGCAAGAGGGGTGAGTTTGATTATGGGCACTGCAAGGGCTGTGGGGTATGTGCTCATGAATGTCCCGGGAAAAAGGGAAAGAAGGCAATCGTGATGGTAGAGGAGGGCAACTAAATGGGTAAAAAACTTGCAATTACAGGAAACCAGGCCCTGGCAGAGGCCATGAAACAGATAAACCCCGATGTCTGTGCCGCCTATCCTATCACGCCCTCGACAGAGATTATGCAGAGGTTTGCATCCTTTGTATCAGACGGTGTGGTAGATACGGAACTCGTCACTGTGGAGAGTGAACACAGTGCCATGAGTGCCTGCATAGGCGCTTCGGCGGCAGGTGGAAGGGTAATGACGGCCACGTCTTCACAGGGACTTGCCCTGATGTGGGAAATGCTCCATATTGCATCAGGCATGAGACTCCCGATAGCAATGACACTTGTAAACAGGGCTTTATCCGCCCCCATCAATATCCACGGCGACCACTCCGACGGAATGGGCTCAAGGGATTGCGGATGGATTCAGCTTTATTCGGAAAATGCCCAGGAGGCATATGACAACATATTTCAGGCCGTAAGGATTGCAGAACACGAGGATGTAAGGCTTCCTGCAATGGTATGCATGGATGGCTTCATAATAAGTCATTCAATTGAGAGTATGGAATTCCTGCCGGATGAGGTTATCAGGGATTTTATAGGGGAGTTTAAACCCAGACACCCGCTCCTCGATGTTGACAAGCCTGTAACTTACGGGCCACTTGTGCTTCCGGACTTTTATATAGAGTTCAAAAGGGCCCAGCATGAGGCCATAAACAGGGCAAAAAAGGTCACCCTTGAGGTGGCCAGGGAGTTTGAGAAGATATCGGGCAGGAGTTACGGCCTCTTTGAACCCTACAGGCTTGAGGATGCCGACATTGCCGTTGTTCTGCTCAACTCTGCAGCAGGTACTGCCAAGGACGTGGTAGATGCCTTCAGGGACAAGGGGATAAGCGTGGGACTACTGAAGCCCCGTCTTTTCAGGCCGTTCCCCTATGAGGAGGTTGCCGAGGCATTGAGTAACGCAAAGGTTATATGTGTATTTGACAGGGCTGATTCCTTTGGTGGTTTTGGCCCGATGTACATGGAGATTGCCTCGGCCATGATGGCATCAGGCTCCAGCCCCCTGATGGTCAACAAGATTTACGGCCTTGGCGGCAGGGACTTCATGCCTGAAGATGCAGAGGCGGTTATCAAGGAGTTGACTGAAATCCTGGATACCGGTAAAGCAGGGACCCTGAAAGAATATATCGGAGTCAGGGAGTGATGACGATTGACAATTGATTATTGACGATTGAGTATTAAAAAAAATCGAAAATCGACAACTTAAAAAGGAGCTAAAAGATGTCAACACCTTTGAGGTTAAAAGAACTTTCAAAAAAAGAGGATCTACTGACAGGCGGACACCGGCTCTGTGCTGGTTGTGGTGCCCCCATAGCAATCAGGCAGGTGCTGCTTGCTGCAGATGTCCCCCTCGTAGCTGCAAATGCAACAGGGTGCCTTGAGGTCTCGACAACCATCTATCCTTACACTGCATGGAAGATTCCATGGATACACAGTGCCTTTGAAAATGCGGCCGCCACAATTTCAGGGGTTGAGGCTATGTACAAGGCGCTAAAGAAAAAGGGCAAGATCGACCGCAAGATAAAATTTATTGCCTTTGGCGGAGACGGGGGTACATACGATATCGGGCTTCAGAGCCTTTCCGGTGCCATGGAACGGGGACATGACATGGTATATATCTGCTATGACAATGGTGCATATATGAACACGGGAATACAGCGTTCAAGCGCCACCCCTTTCGGTGCCAATACAACCACATGCCCCGCAGGCAGGGTAATACACGGCAAGCCTCAGAAAAGAAAGAATCTCACCAGGATAATGGCTGCACATGACATTCCCTATGCAGCGCAGACCACACCCGCACACTGGCGCGACCTTATGACAAAGGTCAGGAAGGCGCTTGAGGTTGATGGTCCGGCCTTCATAAACATACTCGCACCGTGCAACCGCGGATGGAGGACTCCTACAAACAATGCAATAGAACTCTGCAGAATCGCCGCCGACACCTGCTTCTGGCCGCTCTATGAATATGAAAACGGCAGGTTGACTATAAACTACAAGCCAAAGGAAAAGAAACCGGTCACTGACTTCCTCAAGACCCAGGGCAGGTTCAAGCACCTCTTCTCCCCTGACAGTAAAGACCTCCTGAAACAGGCTCAGGAAAATACCGACCACGAGTGGGATAAACTCCTGAGAGAGGCGGCGTGTTGGGCTGAAGAGGCAGAAACTGCAGAAGAAGGGAAATAGCCGGGTTGAAAATAATTGTCCTTTCTGTTAATGTAAAACAAGAGGATTCATGAAGGCTATTGCTGAAATGGACTTAAAAAGATCTGTCCGGGAGAGAGATGTCTGACTTTGTAATGTATGAGGAAGAGTTCCGGAGGCTCGATGAGGAATTAAGGAGACTGTACCATCTGGCCAATGCCAAGCTCGTCTTTCTCGTTGACAAAAACGGTCAACTAATCGCCTCGGCAGGCGATACCCACAACATTGATACAACCGCCCTGGCATCTCTCACTGCCGGCAATATAGCTGCCACAGGCGGTATAGCAAAACTTCTCGGCCAGAAGGAGTTCTCTATCCTGTTTCACGAAGGTGACAGGGACAATATCCATATGTCCATTGTGGCCAACAAGGTAATCCTGGGAGTTCTCTTTGATCAACGGTCTTCCCTGGGAATCGTCAGACTCAGGGTCAAAAAATCTACAGGGGCATTAACCAGGATATTTCACGAGATGGACAAAAAGGCACTGGGAGAGAACAAGGGAAGAGCGGAATTATCCCCCTTTGCCGAAATTACGGATGAAGATATTGACCAGCTTTTCAAGTAGGTGTTATTAGGTGTCCTTTATAAATTATTCCTCCAGAGAAATAAACTGCAAGATAGTCTATTATGGACCCGGATTGTGTGGTAAAACCACAAATCTGCAATTTATTTATAAAAAAACCTCCCCTCAGCAGAAGGGCAAACTGATATCTCTTGCAACAGAGACCGAGCGAACCCTCTTTTTTGATTTCCTTCCCATTGCACTCGGTGATATGAGGGGGTTTAAGGTGAGATTCCACCTCTATACCGTCCCGGGACAGGTCTTTTATGCGGCAAGCAGGAAACTTATACTAAAGGGAGTGGACGGCGTTGTCTTTGTTGCAGACTCACAGGTTGAGAGGACGGATGCCAATATTGAAAGCCTTGAAGACCTCAGGATTAACCTCGCTGACCAGGGATATGAACTCGAAAGGCTACGCTTTACAATACAGTACAATAAACGGGACCTGCCCAATGTTGTCCCTGTTGCCGAGCTGGACAGTCTCCTGAATCCTGACAAGGTTCCAGCCTTTGAGTGTGTGGCCACAAGCGGCAGGGGAGTATTTGAAACACTGAAGAATATCGGTAAGCAGGTCCTCATGGAACTGAAGAAACACTACTAAACTATCAGCCGGAGTGCCCTCTCATGAAAGGTTATTTCAGCAGGAGTTGTGCCAAAATAATCGCCGTCTATCTGAATATGTGCATCCCCTGATACAACTATTCCGTTCCCCTTTATGCAGCTTGTCTCCTCTGAACTCATACGCCCACCACTTATAACTTCAAATACCGATCTGAGCAGGTCGCTCCTTTTACCCCCATGCATAATAGAAACATACAGGTGCGGTGCTCTCAGGCCTGCATCAGGGCAGACCCTGAAACTTCCGGCATAATATCCGGCATTACAGACAATAAGCCCATATCCCTCGTATTCCCTGTCATCAACGACTATCCTGAGCAGGTCAGGCCGGTATCTCATAAAACACTTGAGACCGCTTATCAGGTATGCCCCTTTACCTGACACGCGCTTCAACCTCTGGTTCACCCTGTAAACGGCCTCGCCGTCAAAACCGATGCCTGCCATAAGAACAAAGTATTTATCATTTATCCTGCCGAGATGAACATACTCCGTCTTACCGTTAAGGGCCTTCAGTGTAGCCTTATAAATGTCAGCCGGAAAATCCAGCTCCCGGGCAAGGACGTTTGTGGTACCCGCAGGGATAAAGGCAACAGGCACATCTGTAAAGGCCGTTCCGTTGACCACCTCGTTAAAAGTGCCATCCCCCCCTATGGCCAGTATCATCTCAGGGGATTTTTTTACAGCATCTCCGGCAATCCGCTCGGCATCACCCCTCTTGCCTGTATAAAAGATGGAGACGTCACTGAACCTCTTCTTCAGCACCTCTATTGCTGACAGGAGTCTCTTTTCAGAGAAAGAACCCGAGGCCGGATTAACGATTAATACCGCAGATGAATTCATCAGGGTTAATTATATCATGAATATCCGATAACTTATTGACCATAACAGGTGTCTCCTCGAGATACCTGACAACATCCCCCACAGCGCACTCTTCCGTAACAAAAAAAACCCTGCCGCCATTCATCATACCCTTCTCTTTTATGTGAGGCACCCTCACGTAACCTGTATTTTCTGAAGAGAGATAACCGGTTGAGTAAAAGGGGTCATCAGACACACAAAGCTCTGCAACTATATAAGGAGAGGACGCCACCTTTGAAGCAAGCACAACGGCCTCACTCACAACAGTCCTGTCTGCATCGAATCTATTCAGAGATTCATATAAGTCCGGCAACAAATCCGGCATAATCCCAAGTCTTGTGGCCCTCACTCCCCTTACCCTGTCCGGCTCTACCCTGACACCGCTGACTGCCCTTACAATTGCCGCCCCCCTCATAACATGCGGGGACTCTATTATGGACCTGGCAGTATTGAATGCCTTCCCGGAGACATCAAGACAGTTCAGCCCCTCTTTAACAAATCTCCAGGCCTCACTGTAATCTCCGATATTCACTGTATAAACCGGCTGCATTTCTACGAGCTGCGGCTCCTCTTCAAGCCTCTCAACCGTAACCACAACCCTGTCAGGCTCACCCCTGTCATGCTGCAGTGCCCTTTGCAGATAAGCCGCTACTGTGTCCTGCAGTTCATCTCCCGGGTACAGGCCCTCGGCCCCGGAGATATGCAACTCACCATCCGATGCCCTCATCCTTATATTCCAGTACATAACCTAATCGTATCTCAGGCCCAGCATCTCAATCAGCCTTATATCATCTTCTGCACAGCGACCTTTCAGTGTAAGGTAATTACCCGTCAGGAGGCCGTCGGCCCCCGCAAGAAAGACCATTGAATTCAATTCTCCCAGCGTCTGCACCCGTCCGCCACAGAGCCTTATCTCTTTTTCAGGAAGTATAAACCGGTAGACACTTATAATTCTCAGAGCCTCTAATGGATGAAGGGGGGGAAGATGCCCCATCGGTGTCCCCTTCACCGGCATCAGGAAATTTATGGGGACGGAATCCACATTCAGCTCTTTCAATGTAAAGGCCATCCTGATTCTGTCATCCCACGATTCACCCATACCGAAAATCCCCCCTGAGCAGAGGGAAAGGCCGGCATTCTTCACAGCCATGATCGTCTTTATCTTGTCACTGTAGGTATGGGTGGTACAGACCTTCTGAAAAAACTCTTCAGAGGTCTCAAGGTTATGATGAAAACGTTCAAGACCTGCGTCTTTCAGTATCCTGAGTTCATCTTCATCAAGAAGACCGAGTGTGGCACAGGGCAGGAGACCAATCTGCCGGATCTCGCCGACTGCAGAGGCTATAACTTCTATTTCTTCTCCTGAAACCCTCTTTCCGCTCGTAACGATACAGAACCTCTTTGCACCTGAAAGCCTCGCCTCTTTTGCCCTGCGAAAGATTTCACCCTGCCCCATCCAGGGATAGACACTTATATTTGTCCTGTGTCTGGTGGATTGAGCACAATAAGCACAGTCCTCCGTACAATTGCCGGACTTTGCATTCACAATTGAGCAGAGGTCAACTCTGTTGCCCCTGAAACGCTCCCTGACGGAGGTGGCGGCCTCAAATAAAGAGTGCAGGGGCACAACGGTATCATCTGCAAGAAAAGATGCCTCTTCCCCCGAGATATCCCCCCCGTTAAGTACCCTTTCTTTCAGCTCCGTCAACAATCCGCTCATTTAATCTTCAGTACCTTATTTCAAAATCCCTGAACTCACCCTTGTAAGACTCCCTTGCAACGTCTATATTGCTGACGTGAGCGCCGGGAGGCCCCTTATAACACTCAGCTATGGCCTTCTCAACATCCTTCTCCTTCCCCTCAAAAACTGCCTCCACTCTTCCGTCAGGGAGGTTCTTTACCCATCCCTTAAGGCCTGACTTCAGGGCAAGCTCCAGGACAAACGCCCTGTAAAAAACACCTTGAACAACCCCTTCGATATAGAGATGCGCCCTTAGATTCTTCATAGTTACATGGAGTTTTGGAGTATGGGAGTTCCGGAGTATGAGAGTGTTTTGGAAAGTGTTGGAAATTTGCATTTCTACAACTCCCCATCTCTCCAATACTTCAGCATTTTCCACTATCACACACTCTGATAGTGCTGAGAGATAAAACTCAGAAGTCCCTCCACCCTGCGAACAAGTACCTTCGTATCAGAGTCAGCCCCCTTGTTGACATAATTGGCAGGGGCAAGAAGTTCCATCTGTTTCTTAAGACCTTCATCCGCCTTGATTCCGGAGAAAAAGAGTATCGGGACCTTCTTTTTCTTCTTTTTTTCCTCAAGTGTCCTCAGGGTCCTTGCAGCAGTAAGACCATCCATCACCGGCATATTGAGATCAATTATTACAAATCTGACCCGGATATCACCGGCCAGAAGCCTCGAATATTCTGAAACGAGTTCAAGGCCGTTGGAGACTGCCGTAACCTCACTGGCTAACACCTTCTTCAATATTAATTCTTTCAGCAGGGTCCTTGTGAATTTTGAGTCCTCTGCAATAAGTGCATATGTACCTGCTGCCCTCTTTCTATCTTCCCAGAGACTATCCGTACCCAGTATAAAGCCACAAAAGGTACAGGTAAGTTCCCTTCTCTCGTTTCTTATCACAATATTGCAGGGAACATTCTCCCCGCAGCAGAGACAGTATTTCCTTTCTGTAGCCATGTATTAATTTACAACTACTTGACAATATTTTCAAGTAAAAAGTATACTTCTAATCTTTTAAATTTCTTTATTCCCCCTATACATGGTAGTATATAACATTCGAATACGAAGCAGGAATCATGAAACCATGAAATAATGAGGCTACAGAATCATGAAAATAATTGTTTCAGAAATAGAAGAACACGGGATAGACCTGAATTTCTCTGAAAGGCTCTCCAAAAACTCTCTCCTTGAATCCATAGGTCCTGTTAATGCTCATCTCCGGATAGACAGGCGGGGAGAAGGAATCCGGATTGAGGGAGACATTCAGGGCAGGGTATCACTTCAGTGCAGCAGATGCCTGGTAAACTTCCGGAAGGAGCTGTCTCTCAATATTGACCTGTTATATCACCCCGCAACAGAAGTGGCAAAAGAAGAGACTTGTGAGGTCCCCGGGGGTGAGATTAATATAGGTTTTTACAGCAATAATGAACTTGATATCGCTCAGGTGATAAGAGAACAACTGATTCTTAATTTACCCATGAAGGCATTGTGTAATGAAACATGCAAGGGACTCTGTCCTGTATGTGGAGCCGACATGAATCTTCAGAGATGCGAATGCAGGTATGAGTCTATTGACCCGAGACTGAAGAGTTTAAAGAAACTCTTATCCAAATAGAAAGGAGCAACAAAACATGGCAAATCCTAAATCCAGACACTCAAGGTGTCGCAGAGACAGGAGAAGGGCAAACTGGAAGGGAACGATTCTCTCCCTTATGAAATGCCCTGAATGTGGTGAACTCAAGCTGCCTCACAGGGTATGCACAAGCTGCGGCATGTATAATGACAGAAAAGTCATAAAGGTTATCGAAAAAACAGAAATATGAAGATCGTTCTTGATGCCATGGGAGGGGATTACGCGCCCCGTGTGACAGTGGAGGGAGCAGTTGAAACCGTCAATGATACCGAGGATATCGAGGTTATTCTTATCGGCCGGGAAGATCTGATTACAGAAGAACTGAGGCATAAACGTTATCCCCCTGACAGGATTTCCGTCAAACACGCCTCCCAGTTGATAGCCATGGATGAAGCAATATCAGTGGCTGTCAGACGAAAGAAGGATTCATCGATAAAGCGGGGGATAGAGATGGTCAGGAAAGGGGAGGCACATGCCTTTGTAAGCGCAGGTCACTCAGGAGCAGTAATGGCCTTTGCCCTGTTACTGCTGGGCACGGCTGAAGGAGTTAACCGGCCTGCCATAGCTACCACCATGCCAACCCTTAAAGGGCCTTTTGTTCTCATCGACGCAGGGGCGAACGTTGACTCTGAGGCGTCAAACCTGCTGCAGTTTGCTTTCATGGGAAATGCCTACTGCAGAAATGTCCTTGGAGTACAGAGACCCAGGGTTTCGCTGCTGAGCATCGGGGAGGAAGACACAAAGGGAAACGAACTTACCAAAGAGGCCTTCAGGCTTATAAAAAATAGTGGACTGCATTTTGTCGGCAATATAGAGGGCAAGGATATTTTCAGCGGCAATGTCGATGTTGTTGTATGCGATGGTTTTATCGGAAACGTGGTGCTGAAGGTCAGCGAAGGTCTGGCCGAGACAATCATGAAGATGCTAAAACAGGAGATTGCCGATATAGCCACGGGACGGCTTGCCTACCTGTTTATGAAGCCGGCCCTCAAAAACTTTAAAAAGAAGACCGATTATGCCGAATATGGAGGCGCCCCTCTGCTCGGAATCAGGGGAACATGCATAATAAGTCATGGGCGGTCTTCATCCAAGGCAATAAGAAATGCACTGAAGACAGCCAACATATCCGCCCGGCTCAGGGTGGATGAAATAATATCCTCTGAACTCAAGAAAAAGACCAAGACTTCCAGTCCGGTAGCCAGTGCCTCGGCATAGGAATCGTCAGGATGCTGCCTCAATGCATGAAAAATAAAGCAACAATCCATCAAGGAGTTACCTATTGTTAAAGGCAAGGATAACCGGAACCGGGTTATATGTTCCCAAAAAGGTTTTAACAAATTTCGACATTGAAAAAATGGTGGACACCTCCGACGAATGGATCAGAGAGAGGACCGGCATCAGGGAAAGGCGGATTGCCGCAAAGGAAGAGGCTGCCTCAGACCTTGCACTGATGGCATCAAACGAGGCACTCAAATCTGCGGGCCTGAAAGCAAGAAAACTGGACCTCATAATTGTTGCCACAATCAGCAGTGATATGCTCCTGCCATCCACCGCCTGTATACTTCAGCACAGGATAGGCGCCAAAAAAGCCGCAGCCTTTGACGTAAATGCCGCCTGTTCCGGGTTTATCTACGCCCTCTCAACAGCAGATGCCTACATTCGGGCCGGAATATACGAGAGAGTACTTGTAGTAGGTTCCGAAGTACTTTCACGGATTACCGACTGGACGGACAGGAGCACCTGCGTGCTGCTTGGCGACGGGGCAGGCGCTGTAGTCCTGGAGGCAACAGACGGTGACAGTGGAATACTCTCCGTCAAGCTTAACGCCGATGGTTCAATGTGGGACCTTCTTCACATACCGGCCGGGGGATCAAGAAGACCGGCAACAGAGAAGACGGTTAAAGAGGGGCTCCACCATATAAAGATGAGGGGGAACGAGACATTTAAGGTAGCTGTGAGGACACTGGAAAAACTGGTGCTGAGCACCCTGAAAGAGCATAAATTAAGCCCCGAAGACATCTCTCTGCTCATCCCCCATCAGGCAAACCTCAGAATAATCAGTGCCACGGCAAAGAGACTCGGGCTGGGGCTTGAAAAGGTGATGATCAATCTTGACCGCTATGGCAACACCTCTGCCGCCTCAATCCCCATAGCCCTTGATGAGGCCGTCAGGTCAGGCAGGGTCAGAGAGGGTGATTATATCATCCTCGAGGCCTTTGGCGGTGGATTGACATGGGCCTCTGCATTGATAAAATGGTAGCACAGCTACAACCCACCGCCACCTGTTAACCCCTCGTCACGGGTTCCTCTTTTCAAGAAAAGGCTTTATAAGGTCAATGGGAACAGGGAAGATGATCGTTGAATTCTTTTCAGAGGATATCTCCGTCAGCGTCTGGAGAAACCTTAGCTGCAGTGTGGCAGGTTCGGTTGCAATAATCTTTGCAGCATCTGCAAGCTTCTGGGCAGCCTGGAATTCACCTTCTGCATGAATTACCTTTGCCCTGCGCTCCCTTTCAGCCTCCGCCTGTTTTGCAATAGCCCTCTGCATCTCTACAGGAAGGTCAACATTCTTGACCTCAACGGCCGTTACCTTTACACCCCAGGGTTCCGTCTGAAAATCTATGATCCGTTGCAACTCCGAGTTGATGGCATCCCTCTTGGAAAGCAGTTCATCAAGCTGGCTTTGTCCGAGAACGCTCCGGAGTGTTGTCTGGGCTATCTGGCTCGTACCAAAATAGTAGTCCTCGATTGCGGTCACTGCCTTTATAGGGTCCATCACCCTGAAATATACAACTGCATTGACCTTGACCGTAACATTGTCCTCAGTTATAACGTCCTGTGACGGCACATCCATTGTTATTGTCCTGAGACTGACCTTGACAAGCTTATCGATTATCGGCCATATAATCACAAGTCCCGGCCCTTTCACCGGGATAATACGTCCAAGCCTGAATACCACACCCCTCTCGTACTCCTTGAGTACCTTGATAGAGCTTGCAAGGAAGTAAAGAACAACAACTACAATAAAGACAAGACTCAAAAACTGCGGTGGAAAAATCATTTCCTCTCCTCCTTTCTGACTTTTATTCTGAGTCCCGAAACAGACTCAACAATCACCCTTTCTCCCTTTTTAATCGGTTCATCACTGTATGCCCTCCAGTATTCTCCGTGCACAAGTGCCATACCGTCATCAAATATATCCGTATGGGCAACTCCCTCAAGCCCCACAAGACCCTCAACACCTGTTACGGGTTTTCGCTTCCACGCCTTTACCACAAGACCAACGGTTACAGAGAAAAAAAAGGCTGTTGCAAAAACTGCCGGCACAATAAGGTATATGGAGAGTTTAATAAAAGGGTCCGGACTTTCAAACAGCATTATAGAGCCTATAATCATGGAGATAATACCACCGATGGTCAGTACTCCACCGGATGTTATTTTTATCTCCAGGACAAAGAGGATTACGGCAAGGACAATAAGAAGAAGCCCTGCATAATTGACGGGTAAGGTCTGGAATGCATAAAAGGCAAGTATAAGGCATATGCCGCCCACCACCCCCGGAAATATCGAGCCCGGGTTTGTGAATTCAAAGAAGAGACCATAGAAACCGAGGAGCATCAGGATATAGGCAATATTGGGATTGCTTATCAAGGCAAGTATTTTCAGCCTCAGGCCCATCTCTTTCCTTACAACTGAAGCCCCTCTGGTATGCAGCACCTTCTCTCCTTCCGGGGTCTTCACCTTCATGCCGTCAATCCTGTCAAGGAGGTCTCCGATATCCTTGCTCACAAGGTCTATCACTCCGAGTTTCAGTGCCTCACGGGCAGTGATGGAAACACTATTTCTTACGGCATCCTCTGCCCATTTTACATTCCTGCCGCGCCTTTCAGCAATGGATTTTATATAGGCCACTGCGTCATTTGTTACCTTTTCAACCATGGTTTTATCCATCTTGCCACCGATTCCAACAGGGTGGGCAGCACCTATATTGGTGCCCGGGGCCATTGCAGCAATATGCGCAGCCATTGTAATAAAGACACCTGCCGAGGCAGCCCTCGCCCCTGACGGGGCCACATAAACCACCACAGGCACCTCACTGCCGTTTATGACCTTTATAATTGACCGCATGGAGGTGTCGAGGCCTCCCGGAGTATCCAGTTCAATCACAAGCGCCTCCATCCCCTGCTCATTCGCCTTTTCAATATTTTTTTCTATATATTCAGAGGAGACAGGATTTATGACACCCTGAACGGTTATAACCATGACCTGCCCCGCCCTGGTTTCTTCAGAAAAAAGCAGTAGAGGCAATAAAAGGAACAGCAAAAGAAGGAGGACGGCTGTCTTTACGGTTTTCATAATTTTTATTTTTATATTATAGCCGATTGAGATCAAAAAAGATTGCCGGCGGGAAAAGTGGTTCCGAGGGGGTCAGGTCTCAACATTCAACATAACTCTCTAATTCCCCAAACAAAACCGTACTTATGTTGAATGTTTTCGACCTGACCCCGCACACCGCACATTCACAACGTTTCTGTTTATATAATAAATGCAGAATGCAGAGCAGGCAATAAGCCGGGTTCTGTATGTAATGGTCATTCATCTGAGGTCCGGGATTGCTCCCGGACTCATGCAGCCTACCCGCTCCGCTCAATCGGGCGGGCCACCCTCAAGGCGGAACCTACATGGCCTTGCTCCGGACAGGGTTTACCATGCCTGCAAGGTCACCCCCGCAGCGGTGGGCTCTTACCCCGCCTTTTCACCCTTACCGTGAGGGGTCAGGTCTCAACATTCAACATAACTCGCAAGCTCCCAGAATAAAAACCTGCTTATGTTGAATGTTGAGACCTGACCCCCTCAGACCGGCGGTATCTTTTCTGTGGCACTTTCCCTGTTCCGCCATAGACCGGCAGCCCCGGCCAACGGCGGAACGGTGGCACTTAGCCACTGTCCTTGCCCTTCGGAGCCCGGACTTTCCTCTCCGCAATCTCTGGCATACACCGGAGTACGGAGCGACCATCTCACCTGCCCTGCATTCATTGTAATTAACGGTTGACTTTTTGAACAGACTTCTTCGCCAAGGGGTTGGCTTCACTGTTTTCTGCACGCCGGTTTCTTTAGCTTCAATCTGTATTCCGGCTGCCTGAATCCTGTGCTTCCTCTGTGGCCTCCTTACGGTACAGGAATCTGCCGCATTGAGGACATTGCATAATCTCATCCGACGTCTTTATCTCAACGTAGATCTGGGGGGGGATACTCATATAACATCCGAGGCATCTCTCATCCTTTGCCTCAACCACGGACAGGCCGCTTGATTTTTGAAAAACATCCATGTATCTGGTATAAAGCCCTGCAGAAATCTCTATGACAAGCGTTTCTCTTTGATCCTTCAGCTCCGCAAGTTCCTTTTCGATTAAACCACTCTTGACATCCAGTTCTTTCTGTAAGGATTGAAGCCGTTTCTTCTCATCCCCTATCAGCCTTTCAGCCTCTTTCAGTCCCGCCGATACCTCATCAAGCTCTTCCATCATGTAGAGAATCTCGTCTTCCAGCCTTGATCTTTCCCTCTCAATAACTTCGATCTCTTTCAGACGGGCCTGATATTCCTTGTTGGTCTTTATATCCGACATTCTCGATTTCAGCTTCTCAATCCTGTCGTCGACCTCCTTTACCTCAAGCTCTTTCTGTTTTTTCTTCTTTTCAACAGCCTCGTACTTTTCTTTTTCCCTCTTATACGCCTTTTCAGACTCGCTTAAAGGTCCCTGGTAACGTTT
>CAZXDE010000001.1:0-16512 GCA_964639515.1 uncultured Thermodesulfovibrio sp. | reverse complement strand
CTTTTTCCCTCTTATACGCCTTTTCAGACTCGCTTAAAGGTCCCTGGTAACGTTTAATCTCTTCGGGTGCCTTCTTTAGTTCAAGTCTCTTCCGGAGGATAATAGAATCTATCTCCTGAAGGGCAACAAGAAGCTTGAGTTCCTCTTTCATTCTCTCCAATTACACATTCGTTAATTTTGTTATAAACAAGCTAACAGTTATTCAGAACAGTATCAAATAATCTTGGAGTAATGAAGTACTGGACTGATGTAGTAATGATTTTTAAGATTACCAATCCTCCAGTCCTCCATCTCTCCAATGTTTATCAGTAAAATGGTGGGCCCACCAGGACTCGAACCTGGGACCAACCGGTTATGAGCCGGTGGCTCTTCCAGCTGAGCTATGGGCCCTGAAGACGGCCTTTATTATAGATTTCTTTTATCGCTGAGGTCAAGTTCTTTCCATAAAAGACTTAAGCCACCTGCTCCTTGAGGGATGTTTTAACTTCCTTATGGCCTTAACCTCAATCTGTCTCACCCTTTCACGGGTTACCTCCATGGCCTTGCCAACCTGCTCAAGGGTATGAGGGAAGTTAGCCCCGTCAAGGCCGTACCGTTTCCTTATAACCTCGGCCTCTTTCGGGTTCAGGCTCATCAGCACCCTCTCTATGTTCCTTCTCAGGTCTCCATGAATGGCTTCATCAAGGGGGGATGACATCAGGGTATCCTCAATGAAATCCCTGAGCTGGCCGTCCTCATCATCACCAACAGGGGATTCAAGTGATATCGGTTCCTTCGCAATCTTGAGTATCTCCTTTACCCTCGCCTCCGGCATGTCAATTCTTTTTGCAATCTCTTCCTCTGTGGGTTCTCTGCCGAATTCCTGGACGAGTTCCCTCGAACTCCTTGTAACCTTGTTTATGGTCTCTATCATATGCACGGGTATTCTTATTGTACGTGACTGATCGGCAATAGCCCTTGTTATAGCCTGTCTGATCCACCATGTGGCATAAGTACTGAACTTATACCCCCGCCTGTATTCAAACTTGTCCACCGCCCTCATCAATCCTATATTGCCTTCCTGTATGAGATCCGAGAAGCTAAGCCCCTTTCCGATATATCTCTTTGCAATGCTTATCACAAGCCTGAGGTTGGCCTCTACAAGTCTGGATTTGACCTCGTGTATGGTCTTGTCAGCCTTCTGGATTGCCCTGAGCACATGTCTGAGTTGCGCACTTTCCATCCCGACATCTTTCTCCATCGCGGCAATCTCCGCTTGTTTCAGGAAATACTCTCTCAATATATCCTGCACCTTTTCAGGATACTTATGAATATCTTTTTCCGGCGGAATCCCGATATTTCTCTTTCTGAGTCTCCTCTTTATCAGCATGAGTTCCCTATGATTCTGAATTAGCAGGGCACTTAATCTCTTCAGTTCATCTGCAAAGGTATTCACAGCACAATCCTTCAGATTCAGGTTTTTGATCTCCTCATAAACGTCTTTCCTGTTGTTTTTCAACTCACGGATAATCTTTTCCGACCCCTGCTTTTTTCTGAGGCCTTCCCTGCTCAGTTCTCCAAGGAGCTGCATCCTTTTGTTGAAAAGTTCCCTTATCTTCTCGGTATGTCTGAAGAACTCCCTTTTCCTGACCAACAGGTCTTCTTCACTCTCATCACCCTCTGTCTGTATTATCTCCCCCAGGGGCGCTTCTCCCCGTTCTATCAACTCACCAAGAATTATTAATTTTTTCAGGATTAGAGGAACGGAAAATGTAGCCAGGGTCAACTGTTGCCTGCGTCTTTCCACCTCTTTTGCAATCTCTACTTCTCCCTCCCTGGTCAGAAGAGGGACAGCCCCCATCTCTTTCATATAAGACCTTAACGGGTCATGCTCCTCCTTGACACCCTGACCGGGCTCCTCCTCTTCATACAGTTCCTTCTCTTCAGGTCTCAGACCTGAACCATCTGAATCATAGATGAAATCTTCGTAGAAATCAAAATACTCTTTCATCCGCCCCCCCCTCCTTGATCAGGAGATTCATCTGATCCTGCAGGTTATTAATAAGGTGTCCCTCACCCCTGTTTTCAGCAATTCTGATCTCCATCTCCAGATCTCTGAGTTTTCTCTTAAGTTTTTTATGCCTGATGGTCCTTATGCAATCCCTGATATTCCTTTCAACCTCCTCACCATCGATGTTGAGTCCCATGGTTGCCCCTGTAACAATGGCCAACTCATGCTCGTTGAGTCTTGCCGTAATTTCCTCAAGCTTTGAGACAGATGAAAAATAAAGTTTCTCGAATATAGCCCTCACATCTTTATCTTCAATCTCAGCCGGGGTGATACTCTCTCTTATTAAATGGACATGTTCCGGATAAGAAAGATATACACCCAGGAGAAACTTTTCGGCAGACATTGGCTGAGCGCTTTTTTTATCACTACGGGACAGACCGGGTTTTTTCCTCAGGAGATTCAGTTCCTCCCTCAAAAACTGCTCTGAAAGACCTGTTTTCTCGGATACCTCCCTGATTAAATCGCTCCTTATAATGCCGTCCGTTACCCTGGAAATTATAAGTATCAGATCCCTCACAATGTCAACCCTTTCTCCGGAGAGAGATAGATAGAAATCAACAAGACCCATAACATCCCTGAATTTCTGCTGAAAGGCATCCCGCCCCTTTTTCCTCAAAAACGTATCCGGGTCGTCTCCTGACGGCAGTAATAACACCTTTGCAACAAAACCATCCTCATACAGCAGGGAAAGGGCCCTCACCGAGGCCTTAACTCCTGCATCATCCGAGTCAAAAACAAGCAGTATCTTTTTTGTCAGTGCCTTCAGTTTTTTTGCCTGGGCCTCTGTGAGTGCAGTTCCAAGGGGGGCCACGCAGTTCCTTATTCCATGCTGATGGGCGGTGATAACATCCAGATACCCCTCCATCATGATTACATAACCCCGCTTTCTTATATCTGTCTTTGCAAGGTTAAGACCAAAAAGCTCTGAAGATTTCTTAAAAAGGATGGTCTCCGGTGAGTTCAGATACTTGGGGGCACGGGCATTGTCAATAAGGATTCGCCCGCCAAACGCGATCACTTCTCCCCGGACATTGGATATCGGAAAGACAACCCTGTTTCTGAAGGTATCCATCTTCCCCCGCTCCGTCTCCTTACACAGCCCTGAGGCGAGTATATCGCTCTCCGCATATCCCTTTGTCTTCAGGAATTTTAAGAGCAGGTTCCCGCCGGGGGCAAATCCTATTGCAAACACCCCGATCGTCTCATCCGAAAGCCCCCTCTTTTTGAGATAATCCCTTGCCTGTGCATTCCTGCCCAGCTCACTCTCATAAAAGGCACAGGCATCCTTGTGCATCTCTATAAGCCTCTTCCTCAGTGTCGTGGTTGCAGATGACCTGACGGATTCCTGCTCAATCGTGATTCCGGCCCTCTCGGCAAGTGCTCTGACCGCCTCGGGAAAGGAAATGTTTTCATACTTCATGATAAAGGTAACAACATCTCCACCGGCACTGCAGCCAAAACAATGAAAGATCTGTTTATCGGGACTCACAACAAAAGAGGGAGTCTTTTCAGTATGAAACGGACAGAGTGCCTTAAAATTCTGACCTGTCCTCTTCAGATCAATATACCCGGAAAGCAGGTCTACGATATCAAGGCGAGTCTTGATCTCCTCAACAACATTGCTTAAATCCATAGAAGGTTTTTTCAAAATACAAAAAACGGTAAGTAAACAAAATTAAAAGCAAAACCCTCCGGCATCATCTCCCGACACGGCTGAAGCCGGAAGATTCAATCACCTCTATAGTATCGTCAAGGATATTGTCAAGGAGAAGGTTAACCCCAACGTTGTCACTTGCAATGTGTCCGGCAATAACAACGTTGAGGTGGTTCTTCTCAGCCTCTTTTCTGTGGTCCTCACTCAGGTGCATGGCCACTATTGTACTGACGCCACCTGCGGTTAAACTGCTGAATATCTTCCTGGCCCCTTCAGTGCCGCCCGTCATGTCAACAAAGACTTTTCCGGCCTTTCTCTTTTCCGAACCAATGAGTATCTTTGGTCCGGCACCAATCTTTTTGGCCTGCCTGTATTCAGGCACCTCCAGCAGAAGGTCAACTACATCCTCAATCCTGTAAGGCTTTCTCTCGTCAAAGACTCCCTGCAGATAGGAAGCAACCATGTTGTCAGCCGGTGTGTGCAGGCACATGAAAGGTATATCAAGGAGTCTCGCGGCATCTACGGCACGGGTATGATTAACCGGCATGAGCCTCCTCTCAACCTCCTTTATCCTCACCTCCATCAGGTCCTCTGCAATATTAATGGGCACACCAAACCTGTGGAGCACATCCGACTGCATCCTCATGACATCGTAAAGATGGGCATAGGCCCGGCCTTCGGGATGATGAGAAAGCAGCATGCTTATTGTCCTTCCCCTTGACCTCAACTGGTCGGCAAGCACTATCTCACCTACCTCTATGTCAATCCCCGCAAGGATTGTCTTTATCTCCTCGTCACCATTGCCATAGAGTATTCTGGAATCGGCATAAGGGTTTTTAAAGGTCTCTTTGTCAAAAAACTCTTTATCCTTGTCTTTGAGTTCGTCAAAGTTTTTCTTGACAGACGACAGTTCATTATTAACAATATCAATGCCTCTGGGGTCATTGCCGATACCGGTAGAGACCGCCTTTTCGTATAGTTCACCAAGTGTCATCCTTCTCTCCTTTTTATGTTGTATGATGGGAAATAATAAAGACTAACTACTATTTTTTAGACAGGATTAACGGGATTTACAGGATTTCTTCTTTTTAATGAAACCAACAAAAATAATTCTGTTTTGTTTTATCATGTCC
Organism: uncultured Thermodesulfovibrio sp.; assembly: GCA_964639515.1. Taxonomy (GTDB): domain Bacteria; phylum Nitrospirota; class Thermodesulfovibrionia; order Thermodesulfovibrionales; family JdFR-85; genus BMS3Bbin07. Next base: position 11,675 of record CAZXDE010000001.1, on the reverse strand, counting down.
ATCCTGTTAATCCTGTCTAAGTAAATTCTTTAAGTCTTAGAGTACTACTGGTTCCCCAATAATTCCTTCACCTTCTGACTTACCAGCCTGCCGTCAGCCCTGCCTTTTACCCGCGGCATAAGGCTTTTCATAAGCCGGCCCATGTCTTTCAGGGAAGACGCACCAGTCTCCCTGATAGTTTCCTGAATTATACCGGTAAGCTCCTCCTCCGATAACTGTTCAGGCAGATAACCCAGGATGACGGCAAGTTCCGCCCTCTCCAGATCTACAAGGTCCTGTCTTCCGCCCTTCTCAAACTCGGAGATAGACTCCCTTCTCTGCTTTGCCTGGGTACTCAGCACCCCGATTACATCGTCATCCGAAAGCTCTCCTTTTTCTATTTCGAGATTCTTCAGAGAGGCCTTCACCATTCTGAGCGTTGAAACCCTGATCTTCTCAGAAGACTTCATAGCAACCTTCAGGTCGCTGTCAATCCTTTCAAGTATGGACATTTACCTTCCCTGATACAGTCTCATTTTCTTGAGAGCTTTTTTGCGTGCTGCAAGTATCTTTTTCTTCCTCTTGACGCTCGGCTTTTCATAATGCTCACGCTTCCTGATCTCCGAGAGTATTCCGTCTTTCTCACACTGTTTCTTAAACCTCTTAAGTGCAACTTCGAAGGACTCGTTCTTTCTGACACTCACAGAGGGCATCCACTAACCACACTCCTCTCTATTTATATATTTTAAAAAAATAAAAATACTATACCAACAAAAGTTTATCACTGTCAAGGCAAGTGAAAACCAGGACTAAAAAGTGGCAATTTTGTTATAATTCCCATTATTATTATCTGGTTAACTGACTAATAAGGAGGGGTGGCCGAGTGGTTTAAGGCGACGGTCTTGAAAACCGTTGAGGTCTGAACGGCCTCCGTGAGTTCGAATCTCACCCCCTCCGCCATTCATTACCCTAAAAACCCTACCTGACACTTGCCCCCACCCCCACATCTCCCTCAGGAGTTACAAGCACAAGATTCTCCCCGTCATTAGCAGCAAGGAGCATACCCCGTGATTCAACGCCCATGAGTTTTGCCGGTTTCAGGTTTGCAACCACGATAATCTTCTTGCCCACAAGCTGCTCCGGACTGTATACCTTGCCGATTCCCGCAACAATCTGCCGCTGCTCTCCGGTATCCACCTGCAGTTTTATGAGTTTATTTGAGCCCTTAACGCGCTCGGCCTCCAGTATCTTTCCGACCTTTAGCTCAACCCTGGCAAAATCGTTTATGGAGATAAGGCCTGTGTCTTCTCTTTTTTCCTCTTTTGCTTTTTTGTCAGGAACAGCCTCTTTCTTTTCTTCCTTTCGCTTTTCAATCCGTGGAAAGAGATGATCTCCCTTTCTCACCCTCTTGCCACTGACCTGCAGGTCTCCCCATTTCGGCAATTCTTTCCTTTCTCCTATCCTGCCGTCAATACCAAGCTGGACCCACATCTTCTCTGCCGTGGCAGGCATAAACGGAAAGAGATAGACGGCGAGTATACCGAGGGCCTCGGCAATGGTATAAAGCGTATTGGATAGTGTTCCCTCATCCTTTTCTTTCCAGGGAGCTGCACGCTGTATATATTCGTTTATCTCGCTCATAACCTTCCATAACAGGGCAAGTGCATGGTGGAACTGGAGCTGTTTCAGAAAATCACTAAAGCTATTTGAAATACCGGTGGTTGATCCTGCATCAAACCACGCCCTGATCCTTTTTTCCATACCATCCCTGTCCTTGCCGTCAATTGCTTCGGGAATTATGCCCTCCCTGTATTTTTCTATCATGGTCAGAGTACGGCTCAAAACATTACCCAGGTCATTTGCAAGGTCACTGTTGATACGGCCAATAAGTGCATCTTCGGAAAAGTCACCGTCAAGGCCGAACGGAACCTCCCTGAAGAGGAAGTATCTGAAGGTATCCGCCCCGTATTTTCCGATCATTTCGTTCGGGTCAACCACATTCCCGACGGATTTGGACATCTTTCTTCCCTTTACAGTCCACCAACCGTGGGCAAATATATTTCGAGGTAGTTCAAAATTGTCGGGGTCTACCTCATTAAGCGCCATCAGCATAGTTGACCAGTAGACCGCATGGGTTGTCAGTATATCCTTGCCGATAATGTGATGATCAGCAGGCCACCACCGAGTCTTCTTATTCTGCTCAGCGGGATCCCGAATCTGTCCATCTTCAGCAGCAGCATCATGATCTCTGATCTCGGGGGCAAGATAACGGGTTGCAGAATAATAATTAAGAAGGGCGTCAAACCAGACATAGGTCACGTAATCCTCATCAAAGGGAAGGGGTATTCCCCACTGGAGCCTCTTTTTGGGCCGCGATATGCAGAGGTCTCCGAGGTCCCTGGAACTGAGAAAACCCATAACCTCATTCCGCCTCGTCTCGGGCAGGATGTATCCCTTATTTTTCTTGATATAGTCAATCAGCCTTCCCCGGTATTCAGACATGAGGAAAAAGTAATTCTCCTCCTCTATCTCCTCCACCGGCCTTCCGCACTCCGGACAATTACCGTCAAGCAGTTCCTTCTCTGTCCAGAACCTCTCATCAGGTGTACAGTACCATCCCTTGTAAGCCCTCTTTACGATCTTACCTTTCTGTTTGAGTTTTTCAAGCATCTCCCGGACAACACCCCTGTGTCTTTCATCCGTTGTCCTTATAAATGCATCATTTGATATATCAAGCTTTTTCCAGAGGTTTTTAAAATTTCTCACCATGATATCGGCATGTTCGCCCGGGGTAAGACCTTTCTCCTCGGCCGCCTTCTGGACCTTCTGTCCGTGCTCATCCGTGCCGGTAAGGAAGAAGACATCCTTTCCCCTGAGGCGGTTAAACCTTGCAAGGATATCAGCAGCAACCGTTGTATAGGCATGCCCGATATGGGGGATATCGTTTACGTAATAGATGGGAGTGGTGACGTAAAATTTCTTGTCCATCTCTACCTGTGTTTCCTCCTCTTTTTATTCTTGTGCCTGAAATAAGGCCTCTTCTTCTTGGCTGTCCCGGCCTTGTCTTCCTGGGAGGCATCAGTCTGCTTTGTCTCAAGGTCGCCCTTTTCTGCAGACCCGGAGGTATCAGCGGATATCTTGTCCCCTGTCACTGTCTCGGGAGGTCCTGCCTCAGTACCGGAGGACCTGTCACTACCCGCACTATCACGCTCATTAGATGCCGGCCTTCTTTGCCTGGCAGGCCTCTTTCTCTCCTTAAACCCGCCACCGGCGGATGATTTATCCCTTGCAGACCTGGATTCCTCCCTCTTTTTCTCTGACGCAGGGGCATCGTCCCCCTGCGTCAGTGATAACACGAGACTCTCCGAACTCTCCGAGTTGCAATCTCCGCAAAGGCACCCATTCATCGGGTCCTCGGGAACAACCTCATCAAGTCCCTCTGCCTGCCACTCATCATACTCATAGCCAAGGCAGCACATGAGCCTGCCGCATACACCGGAAAGCTTGGCGGCATTCAATACAAGCTCCTGCTCCTTTGCCATGCGGATCGAGATAGGGGCAAAACTTGTAAGGAACGACCGGCAGCAAAACTCCCTGCCGCACACACCAATGCCACCGATCAACTTTGACTCGTCCCTAACACCAATCTGTCGCATCTCTATCCGCGTTCTGAACCTGGACGCAAGGTCCTTGACGAGCTCCCTGAAATCAATCCTGCCGTCAGCGGTAAAATAAAAGATCACCCTCTTCCTGTCAAGGGTCGCCTCTGTACTCACAAGCTTCATCGGAAGCCCCCTTGCTGATATCCTCTCGAGGCAGTGACGCCTTGCCTCTGCCTCAAGTTCGCTGTTGCTCTCCGCGGCACTGAGGTCCTCTTCAGTGGCCTTTCTGACTACCGGCTTGAGCTCCTTGGGAGGCTTTGCCGCAGGACCTTTCCTCTCACTCGCCTCATCCCGGGAATCATCCTTTTGAGCCTGTGCATTTTCAGAGACCTCCTGCACAACCGTCCCTATCGTAAGCCCGAACATGGACTCCACAACCACCTTGTCGCCCTTCTTCAGCTCAAGCTCTCCGGGGTCAAAGCTGTATATCTTGCCGCACGGTTTAAACCTGACCCCGACAGCAGGGCGGGTCTTCACTCCATTTTCGTCTTTATCATTGACTGACACACTCATAACTCTCCCTCAAATCAGAATTAATTTACCGCAACACAATTAACTTATAGCAACACACGGAAAACCTCAACGTGCCTGCAAGTGACTTATTTATGTTACACGGTTAACAAACAGCGATTTTATATAATTCGACACTATCGATGTATTCAGGTTAAACCTGAAGTTTGCCATCAAGAGAGTAACATCGGAATAAAGTTTCAGTATCTCTTCCAGTTCCATACTTCTGCTGATGGCGGATATCTCGTCCTCAAGCCATCCGTTTATAAGCATACCCCGGTTATCAGGGTTTATCTTCATCACTATCATATCCCTCAGCACCATCAGGAAGAGATTGCACCACCGGTCCATATCAGTCCTGTCCTTCCACTGAAAAGACAACCCTCCCCCGACAATATCACGCACCATACCGGTGATCGTATCCCTTGCCATAGCCCCCTCTCCCTGAATAGCCACACCCGGGCGTCCCATTGAAAACGCCGCCAGGGAATCGAGAGTCTCTGTATCAAGCCCGCTGACTTTCCTGCCGATAACCTCCCTGCAGTCACCAATACTCAGGGGTGAAAACCTCACCACAAAACACCTTGACCTGATGGTATCCAGCAGCCTGTCTGGGGCCATTGTTATCAGTATTATCACACTGTCGGGCGGAGGCTCCTCCAGGGTCTTCAGAAACGCATTGGATGCCGACGGGTTCATGCACTCCGCACCATCTATTATAACCACTTTTTTTCTGCCCTCATAGGGTGTAAAGGATAAAAACTCCTGTACCTCCCTTATAATGTCAATCTTTATAAGCCCACTGTCAGCCTCCACGACCTTAAGGTCCGGATGGAGGAGTGAGGAAAATTTTCTGCAGGAGCTGCAACTGTCACAGGCATCCATATATTCGGGTTGCGGATTGCGGGTTGCGGGTTGCGGGTTGCGGGTTGCGAGTTGCGGGTTACGGGTTACGAGTTGCGGGTTGCGGGTTACCTTTACGGGGTTGAGACAGTTAATCGCCCCGGCAAATTCAATTGCAGCGAGTCTCTTGCCGATCCCGCTCTCGCCGGTAAAGAGATAGGTAGTTGCAACCCTTGCCGTCCCGATCGAGCCAAGGAGTATATTTTTAGGCCTGTCGTGGCCTGTTATGGCATTTAATAAACTCATTCTCTAAACCCAAGGGAGTACTTCAATTTACCGCAGAGAAGATCGAGTTCGCAGAAACCTTTAAACAAAAATCAGCTCTCTTCAAGTTTTATCTAAATAACAAAAGTATTATTTACCTTCAAACCGAACAGAGATTCTCACTTCTCTGCAACTCTTCCAAGGCTGACAATCCTGTCATCCGGGTCAACATCCATCAGCTTTACGCCTTGGGTATTCCTGCCAAGTAGAGATATATTTCCGGCCCTTGTCCTTATCAGTTTCCCGGCGTTGGTTATCATGACAATCTCGTCATCCTCCCTCACCTGCAGAAGCCCGACGGCCCTGCCAATCCTGTCGGTAACCTTTATGGATATTACTCCCCTTCCTCCACGTTTATGAGCAGGATATTCCTCAACCTTTGTCCTCTTACCATACCCCCGCTCTGTAATTGTAAGTATCGCCGTCCTCTCCTGCACCACCACGGCAGATACCACCTCATCATCAGGGCCAAGCCTTATACCCCGGACACCCCTGGCAGTCCTCCCCATGGGTCTTGCATCCTCCTCCTTGAACCTTGTTGTAAGCCCGTCTCTCGTGCCTATGAGGAGGTCGTTGATGCCTGAGGTCATTTTCACGGCTATAAGCTCATCCTTTTCATCAAGGGTTATTGCGATAATTCCCCTTCCCCTTGGATTGCTGAAGTCATGAAGGGGTGTCTTCTTTACAGTACCTTTCTTTGTAAACATAACCAGGTACCCCTCCCTGAAATCCTTAACAGGAATGGCCGTAGTAATCCTCTCACCTTCCTGCAGTTGCAGGAGGTTTACGATCGCCTTGCCCCTTGCGGCCCTGCCTGCCTCCGGTATCTGATAAATCTTCAGCCAGTAAAGCCTGCCGAGGTTGGAGAAGAAGAGCATGTAGTCATGTGTTGAACCTATAAAGAGCTGCTCAACATAATCCTCCTCCCTCGTCTCCATCCCGATGAGGCCTTTTCCGCCTCTTCTCTGGCTGCGGTATTCACTGAGGGGATTACGCTTGACATACCCCCTGTGAGATATGGTGATGACCATCTCCTCTTCAGTAATCAGGTCTTCAATGGTTATCTCTTTGGTAGCGGCCATTATCTCCGTCCGTCTGTCGTCACCGTACTTCTCCTTCATCTCAAGGAGCTCGTTCCTTATTATGTCATTAACCAGAGACTCACTTGCGAGTATCGACTTCAGCCTCTCCATCTCCTTCATGGTCTCCTCATAATCCTTGATTATCTTGTCCCTCTCCAGCCCGGTCAGTCTCTGGAGCTTCATATCAAGGATGGCCTGTGCCTGCACGGCAGAGAGGGGATACCTCGTCATCAACCCTGTCTTGGCCTCCTGGGGATTTCTTGAAGCCCTTATCAGGTTTATAATCTCGTCCAGGTAATCAAGGGCTATCTTCAGACCCTCAAGGATATGTGCCTTCTCCTCGGCCTTCCTCAGTTCAAAGCGCGTCCTGCGGAGGATTACCTCCCTGCGGTGCTGGATAAAGTAGGTGAGAATCCTCTTGAGGCTCATTATCCGGGGCTGCCCGCCGACAAGGGCGAGCATGATTATGCCGAAGGTGTTCTGCATCTGGGTCTGTTTATAAAGGTTATTCAGTACAACCTGGGGCATCTCACCCCTCTTCAGCTCTATAACAACCCTTATACCGTCCCTGTCCGACTCATCCCTCAACTCCGAGATACCCTCTATTTTCTTGTGCCTGACGAGTTCGGCAATCTTCTCTATCAGCCTTGCCTTGTTCACCTGATAGGGCATCTCCGTTACTATTATCTGCTCCGGCCCTTTCTGCGGTCTCTCAATCCTTGCACAGGCCCTCACCCTTATAATGCCCCGGCCATGGGTATAGGCAGACAGGATTCCGTCAAGCCCGTGAATCATCCCGCCTGTTGGAAAGTCAGGCCCCTTTATGTGAGTCATAAGGTCCTGCACCGTGGCCTCCGGCTTGTCGAGGAGCATCACAAGACCATCTATTATCTCTCTGAGGTTGTGGGGCGGCACATTGGTGGCCATACCCACGGCAATGCCTGAGGAGCCGTTTATCAGCAGGCCCGGCACCCTTGTGGGAAGCACTACAGGCTCAACGGTTGTTTCATCAAAATTCGGGATAAAATCAACGGTCTCCTTGTCTATATCCCTCAGCAGTTCCTCTGCAATCTTGGCAAGCCTTGCTTCAGTGTAACGGTAGGCAGCAGGGGGATCGCCATCAATTGAGCCAAAGTTGCCCTGCCCGTCTATAAGGGGATTACGCATGTTAAAATCCTGGGCAAGTCTCACAAGGGCATCATAGACGGCGCTGTCTCCATGTGGATGATACTTCTTCAGCACTTCTCCGACCACACCGGCGCACTTCGAATACCTCTTTGCCGGAAGCAGTCCTTCCCGGAACATTGCATATAGTATCCTGCGCTGTACAGGCTTGAGCCCGTCACGCACATCAGGCAGGGCCCTGCCTATGATTACGCTCATGGCGTAATCAAGGTAGCTTACCTTCATCTCCTCTTCTATACTTACAGGTACACGAGACATAAAACCCCTCCTGAAAAAGATTGATCAAGAGCATCCAATACATGAAATATGCAGTGCAAACACAGAGGATGCAAACTGCTGCGGAGATTCAAATATCCACTGTATAGTATAAACTATTTGCAGGCCTTTTTGCCTGCTACAGAGAGGTTTCCCGGAATAGGAACAGAAAAACCATGGGAAAATTGATTATTCTTTATTTTTCAAGGTAATATTCCTGTGCACAAACACTACCCTGATATGAGCAAAAAAGAGTCCATAACAGTCTCTCTCCTCACCGTCCTTGCACCACTTGCACTCTATCTGCTCCGCTCCGCAGACACCAACTTCACCCTCCGCTGGCCATGGCTGTTTGAGGGGCTCGGCAATCCCGGGATACTGCTCATCCTCGTCCCCGGCATCATCCTGATGACAATACTTGCCCGGACCCTATCCAAAAACCCGTATTTTGAACAATACCCTGTCACATTCCTCTTCACAATCTCATTTGTCACTGCAGCAGTCTTCTGGATCGAACCCCAGTTTAACATTGACACCTCAAGATATTTCATTCAGGCCAAGCACCTGGAGCTGTACGGCATCAGGTATTTCCTCAGTCAATGGGGCCGGGAGATCACGGCCTGGACGGACTCGCCTGTACTCCCCTTCATCTACGGCCTGATCTTCAGATTTGCAGGCGAAAAAATTATTTATATCGAGATATTCACGACCCTGCTGTTTTCCCTCACTGTGGTGCTCACTTATTTGACTGGAAAGAGCCTGTGGGATGAAAAAACAGGTTTTTACGGCGGATTATTCCTCCTCGGCATCCCTTATCTCTTCACGCAGGTACCGCTCATGATGGTAGATGTCCCAACAATGTTTTTTCTTACCCTCTCCATATTCAGCTTCATAAGAGTCATGGAGCACGGAGGCACCCGGAGAATCATCTTTTCATCCATTGCGGTCTTTCTTGCCATGTTCTCAAAATATTCAACCTGGCCGATGCTCTCTGTCCTGGCAGTCATACTTGCGGTCTACCTGAAAAAGGGCCCTCAAAAGGTGCTCTTGAGGGGGGCTGCCGTGGCCCTGATAACAACAATCCTTACTGCATTGACAGTGTCACTGAAATACAGCGTCATTTCAGAGCAGTTCGGCATTCTTACAGGGTATCAGGTAACAGTCCTGGGCGAATGGACCGAGACATTTACATCCGCCTTCCTCTTCCAGACCCATCCCTTTATCACCCTTGCAGCCATATGCTCAGCCTGGATTGCCATCAGGAAGAGGGACAGCAAATACGCAATCATATGTTATCTGCCCATCATACTCATCATATTTCAGATAAAACTGCTCCGCTACATCATACCGCTATTTCCAATGCTCACACTAATGGCATCATACGGCCTCAAAGAGATCAGGGATATCCGCCTCAGGAGGTTTATAGTCCTCTGCACTGTCCTGACCTCACTCCTTCTGGCGTACACCCTCTACCTCCCCTTCCTGCAGAGGCACAGCTCAATGAACCTGAAAAAAGCCGGACAGGCCCTGAACACCCTTGACATCAAGACCATCGAGGTCTTCACCCTGCCGCAAAAGGGCTCTGACGTAAACCCGGCAATCGCAGTACCAATCCTCGACCTCTATACAGACAAGGAGATTTTTTACGACTACAGGCTCAACTCAGAGCTCATAAAGCGTCCTCCTGAAAAGGAGATATTGAACTCACCCACCAGGTTTACATGGGAATACCAAAACCCTGCATTTTACACACACAAAAGCAGGGACCTTCCGGAAGAGACCGCCATAGTGGTCATCTCAGACACCACGGCCCCGGAACTCCCGGAGCATGTAAGGCAGCGGACAAAAGGCAAGCGGGTTTACAGGATATTCAAAACATCCACACCGGGCATGTTGAAGTACAAAACCATTGTGACAATATACAATTAGAGGCTGTGTTTAAATTGGGACTTTACTGATTGTTCACTTTATTGCTTCAAAAAGAGTTTCCTGGTCTGCATATGCTCTTATTCTTTGATTTGCCAATTTTACATATTCCTGCTCAACATCATATCCTATGTAATGCCTTCCATCTTTTAAAGCAGCAAGACAGGTAGTGCCGCTACCACAAAACGGGTCTAAAACAACATCTTCACTAAAGGAATACAGTTGAATCAATCTATGTGGTAATTCCTCTGAAAAAGGAGCTGGATGTCCAATACTTCTTGCTGAAACCGCAGGAAAGGTCCAAACACTTTTCGTCCATTCAAGGAAATTCTCTTTAGTAATTGTATCTTTTTTGTGTTCACGTTTTCTTGAAAAAGACTCCTTTGAGAAAATCAGGATGTATTCATGTATGTCTCTTAAAACAGGATTCTTTGCAGATTGCCAGCTACCCCAGGCTGTGGAGGGACTGGCACTCGATGCCTTATTCCAGATAATTTCACCCCTCATAAGAAAACCGATATCGAGCATGTCTTCAATGATGTAACTATGCAAAGGGATGTAAGGTTTTCTTCCAAGATTTGCAACATTCACACATGCCCTCCCACCTGTAACCAACTTTTTATAGGTTTCCTTAAAAACTGTTTTCAATAATGTCCTGTATTCCTGTAAAGACAAATCTTTATCATATTCCTTTTTTACATTATAAGGCGGTGAAGTAATCATTAAATGCACGCTATAGTCAGGAATTTCATCCATTACTTCGCTTGATTTGCAATAAATTTTATCGAGATTTTCTGGGGGTATCGTGTTCTCTTTAAAATCAACGCTCTTTATTAGTTTTTTATCAGCATACAATTTACTATCATAAAATTCTGAAGAATCGTGGCTAACCCTTCCTGGAGTTCCAAAAGAACTTGTCTTGGTACCATTACGTTTATGTTTTTTATCAGACATCTTATTCACTCCTTAGTTAACTTTAAAAAAATTTCTGCTTTCTTTTCATAAGTTTTTGCACGGCTTGCAATTTCAATAATCCTTCCAAGTTCTTTTCTGCTCTTCATGCTGGAAAAGAAATTTCTTTCTTCAGATAATAAAACTTCAAAATATTCTTTTACTTCACTAAAATTATCAAACCTGTAAAACCCCAAATTTTCAGTCTTTTTGATATTTTCGCCATTCTCGTCCAAAGGCTTTGGATTAACAGATGAAAACCCCTGCACTATCCCTGAAATCTTTAAGTGATCAACTTTGGAATAATAGCTGTTTAAGATCGGGGTATTCCCCATGATAATTATTGGAATATTGGAAGCATTCAAGCTTGATATCCTTATATTTATGCTTTTGCCGATAGCCTTCAACATTGAATCAGACCTGAGCAGACCCGGGGTTCCCTGATGTGTTTTGTAGTCACCTACACATGTTAGATTGCCATCCTTGAATTCCCAGTTCCAGACAATAGACATTTTCACTTCAATAATCGCCAAAATATCTTCAGGCCTTTGATCGATGCTCTTGCTTCCGGCAATAACAACATCTGCCGGCGACAAACTTGTTAGAGCAATCTCATTACAGGTAGCCCCCTGAACCGCAAATAACCCCTTTATTAGCTACAATTTCCTGAATCAAATCCGCTGTCCATTTCTCAGTAAAACTTCCTATAAGCGAATTTCTACTTTGCAGGGTGCTTTTCTTTCCCTTATAACCTTTAGGCCAATAAGCCAAATATCTATCAGTATCAGTGACATAAAACAGTTGCTCTGGGGTAGCATAGTTCAATGATTCAACGAAGAATTTCCTTTCAACTTCTTTATTCCAAAGGGGTGTAGCCATAGTATAATGTACGAAATTCAAGCAAATGCGACTCCATACTGAGCGATCTTACCCCAAAATTGTTCCCACCGATTTGACC